>CP048470.1:747500-915000 GCA_025559845.1 Agrobacterium tumefaciens | reverse complement strand
TGGGCGGCGAAGAGGTTCCAGGAAATAGCTCCACCGTATAGACCGTACCCGAAACCGACACAGGTGGTCAGGTAGAGTATACCAAGGCGCTTGAGAGAACTATGTTGAAGGAACTCGGCAAATTGCACGCGTAACTTCGGAAGAAGCGTGACCCCATTTTACGCAAGTATGATGGGGTGGCACAGACCAGGGGGTAGCGACTGTTTATCAAAAACACAGGGCTCTGCGAAGTAGCAATACGACGTATAGGGTCTGACGCCTGCCCGGTGCTGGAAGGTTAAAGGGAGGGGTGCAAGCTCTGAACTGAAGCCCCAGTAAACGGCGGCCGTAACTATAACGGTCCTAAGGTAGCGAAATTCCTTGTCGGGTAAGTTCCGACCTGCACGAATGGCGTAACGACTTCCCCGCTGTCTCCAACATAGACTCAGTGAAATTGAATTCCCCGTGAAGATGCGGGGTTCCTGCGGTCAGACGGAAAGACCCCGTGCACCTTTACTATAGCTTTACACTGGCATTCGCCAAGGCATGTGTAGGATAGGTGGTAGGCTTTGAAGCAGGGACGCCAGTTCTTGTGGAGCCATCCTTGAAATACCACCCTTATCTTCGTGGATGTCTAACCGCGGTCCGTTATCCGGATCCGGGACAGTGTATGGTGGGTAGTTTGACTGGGGCGGTCGCCTCCGAAAGAGTAACGGAGGCGCGCGATGGTTAGCTCAGACCGGTCGGAAATCGGTCGTCGAGTGCAATGGCATAAGCTAGCCTGACTGCGAGACTGACAAGTCGAGCAGAGACGAAAGTCGGTCATAGTGATCCGGTGGTCCCGTGTGGAAGGGCCATCGCTCAACGGATAAAAGGTACGCCGGGGATAACAGGCTGATGACCCCCAAGAGTCCATATCGACGGGGTTGTTTGGCACCTCGATGTCGACTCATCGCATCCTGGGGCTGGAGCAGGTCCCAAGGGTATGGCTGTTCGCCATTTAAAGCGGTACGTGAGTTGGGTTCAGAACGTCGTGAGACAGTTCGGTCCCTATCTGCCGTGGGTGTAGGAATATTGACAGGATCTGTCCCTAGTACGAGAGGACCGGGATGGACGTATCTCTGGTGGATCTGTTGTCCTGCCAAGGGCATAGCAGAGTAGCTATATACGGAATGGATAACCGCTGAAGGCATCTAAGCGGGAAACCAACCTGAAAACGAGTGTTCCCTATCAGAGCCGTGGAAGACGACCACGTTGATAGGACGGGTGTGGAAGTGCAGCAATGCATGAAGCTTACCGTTACTAATAGCTCGATCGGCTTGATCGTTCTCATTGTTCATGTTCATCAACGATGAATTGACGTGTTCAAATCAAACGAAGCAATCGCTTCCCAGCTTCTCGAAAAACAACGCTTGTTGCGTTTTGCCGACCTGGTGGTTATCGCGGGGCGGCTGCACCCGTTCCCTTTCCGAACACGGCCGTGAAACGCCCCAGCGCCAATGGTACTTCGTCTTAAGACGCGGGAGAGTAGGTCGCTGCCAGGTCTGCAAAACGCAACATTCAAATCTTCTCATCACATAAGGGCCTCAAGCCCATAACAGAGGCCGCACATCGCGGCCTTTTTTGTTATAATGTCAGCTTCTCGGCAGTCACCACTGCTGAATGAGACTTCGCCAAAGGCAAAGTCATGGTGCCGCGGGGTGGAGCAGCCCGGTAGCTCGTCAGGCTCATAACCTGAAGGCCGCAGGTTCAAATCCTGCCCCCGCAACCAATATCCCCCACACACAAAATACCCTCCCAGAATAACCACAAACACATCATCCCCAAATCACCCGCAAGCGGCCTTGAACAACACAGGCTCAGTTGGTGATTAATTTAGAAATATAGGTTTTTGAGCCGAGCGGCAGAAGGCGGCAAGGCCAGACCCAAGCGCCGGAGTAGTCATATCCTCAGATAAGAAGATGGCGAGCACCCGATACAGCTTCGGTTCTGTAGTCTAACGGGCCCTAGTGTTGCCATTTTGGCAATTCAAATCACGAATTATTGTTCTTTATTAGAACGCAGGTTTCGGTCAACATCCCCCTTAATCAAAATAGAAATGACGATCGTCATTCAATAAGGGGAACTACCATGCCGGATTTTACGATGAGCCGTCGCTCATTCATGAAAAATACCGCCATCGTCGGCGGCCTTGCTTCAACATCGAGCTTTATTGACATCAGAGCCGGGAAAGCTTCGGATATTGCCGAGGTCCGGATGCAATTGGGTTGGCTCGCCTCCAACGGACTTCTCGGAGAAATTGTCGCCAGGAAGAAGGGTTTCTTTCAGGAGCAGGGTATCGAACTGACCGTTGTTCCAGGTGGTCCGAGTGTTGACGGTGTGACCGGGGTTGCCGCAGGCCAATCCCTCATCGGACAGACGTCCTCAAGCCCATCGGTCATGCTGGCGCGAGGTGCCGGTGCGCCGATTAAGGCATTCCTGGCCGGTTATCACAAACACCCCTTCACCTACTATTCTCTCAACAAGTCTCCGATCCGAGAGCCGAAGGATATGATCGGCAAGACGATTGCCACCCAGCCGACAGCGTTCATTCTTCTGCGCGCGCTTCTTGCCAAGAATGGCATTCCAGAGGACCAGGTAAAAATGGTCAACATGGGGTCGGACATGAACCAGCTTCTTACCGGACAGGCGGATGCCGTAACGGGCTGGTCCACAAATGTGAACGCCCTGAAGGTTCTGGGTGCCGACCGTGTTGATCTGATGCTCTGGGACGCAGGTTTGCAGCTTTACGCAAACGTCTATTACGCCACCGACAAGGCACTGGGCGAACAGGCGGATGTTCTCACGCGTTTCACAAATGCAGCGGCGAAAGGCTGGGGTTATGTGAAGGATAATCCGCAGGAAGCCGTCGATATCCTTGTCGAGGAATACCCCAATTTCGACAAGGCGAGCGAACTTGAGGCGGTCAAGCCAGCGATCGAATTCTCGTTCGGAGATGCGACCAGGCAAAACGGCTGGGGCGGGATGACCCGTGAGAACTGGGAAGCCCAGATCAAGGCCTATGCCGATCTCGGACAATTCAAAGACAAGGTTCCGACCGTTGACGAAGTCGTTTCCTTCGACATTCTTGAGGCCAGCGCTGCTGCTCGCAAGCAGGTTGGATGACAGTCATGATCAGCGCAGCAAAAAAATTGCCGCCGGACCCGCTCGAAAGCGGGGCCGAGGCTGCGGTTTCCATCAAGAACCTCGATATCCGATTTGGAGACAGGAACAACGAATTTACAGCCCTTTCGAACGTTACACTCGACATTCCTGAAGGGGCATTCGTAACGATGCTCGGTCCGTCAGGGTGTGGAAAATCCACTCTTCTGCGCTGTATTGCAGACCTTGTGCACATCAGTTCCGGGTCGATATCGGTTTTTGGCCGCACCCCTAAAGAGGCACGTGAAAACCGCGATTTCGCCTTCGTGTTTCAGGACGCAACGCTGCTTCCCTGGCGCAACGCGATCGACAATGTCAGGCTGCCGATCGAGGTCGGGAAACACGACAAATCGTCCTATGCCGACCCGGCCGAACTGTTGGCACTCGTGGGTTTGAAAGGGCGTGAAAATGCCATGCCGCATGAGCTCTCCGGCGGAATGCGTCAGCGCGTCGCAATTGCCCGAGCACTTGTCACTCGACCACGCATCCTGTTGATGGACGAGCCGTTTGGTGCGCTTGATGAAATCACGCGCGACAAGCTCAACGAAGAGCTTTTGCGGGTCTGGCAGGAAACCGGCACGACCGTCCTGTTCGTAACACACTCCATTCCGGAAGCAGCTTTCCTGGGCCAGAAAGTCCTGATGCTTCAGGCGCATCCGGGCCGCGTCAAGGAATTCATCAACATCGACATTCCATATCCTCGTTCGCTTGCGATGCGCGACACAGTGGAGTTCATCAAGGTCACAGCGCATTTGCGTTCAATGCTGGAGGAGTGCCTATGAGCGACGTAGCCCAGTCTCAACGACAAGACCGCGCATCTGCCTCCCAGCGACGTCTGGCCGTTCTCGATGGAGTGGCTGACGGAATTTCCTCGCGTTTGCCGGCCATTCTTGCCGGCGCGGCCTGCATCGCGGTCTGGCAACTTATCGTCTGGTTTTTCGAGGTGCCGACGTTCATGGCGCCAAGCCCGGTCGACGTGTTTTATGCCTTCGGTGAAAACGCACCGATCCTGATGAAAAATCTGTTGCCGACACTGATGGAAGCCTTGCTGGGCTTCATCTTCGGCAACCTGGTCGCGGTTCTCCTCGCCATTTGGTTCGTGCACAGCTCCATGGCCGAAAAGGCGTTTTACCCGATCGCGGTCTTCATCAAGGCTATTCCGATCATCGCGCTTGCACCGATCCTCGTTCTGATCTTCGGAAACGGCATTGCGCCCAAGATCATCATTGCAGGTTTGATCTGCTTCTTCCCGACACTGGTCAATATGGTGCAGGGTTTGAGGTCGGCAAGTCCTGCGATGCTGGATCTGATGCGGGTTCTGTCTGCGAGCAATACGGAAATTCTTTGGAAGGTTCGTATTCCAAGTTCGTTGCCGTTTCTGTTTGCTGCCCTCAAGATTGCCGCCACAAGCAGCGTGATGGGAGCGATCGTTGCAGAGTGGATCGGCTCAACATTCGGCCTCGGCGCGCTGATCATCGAGGCGACCTATAATTTCCGTTCGCCGTTGCTCTACGCCACGGTCGTGATCGCTGCCTTGCTCGCAGTTGTCCTGTTTTCCATCGTCTCGGTGATTGAGGCGAAAGTCATCCGTTGGAAACCGGCCGGACAGCACTAGGCTTTTCAAAAAAGGAAAATGATTATGAACCAGGTCATTAACGTGCCTGCGCGCACGATAGCCGTTGTCGATCGTTCGGACGTTGTCGTGGTTGGTGGCGGGCCTGCCGGCATTTCCGCAGCCGTCTCGGCTGCACGCAATGGCGCCACAGTCACGCTCATTGAACGTTATCCCTATCTTGGTGGGCTCGCATCTGGCGGCATGGTGCTGGTGCTGGACGACATGGTCAACGAGCTTGAGATCACCGTCAAAGGTATCTGCTTCGAAATGATCGAGCGGATGAAACGTTGGGACCTCTGCGTCACGCCCACGGACCGGGACCGCCTGATTGAATTTCGTGATACACCGGAGGCATGGCAACGCTGGGCGCGCTGGGGCCTGTTTGATTTTCATACCCAGTCGATGCCGCATCCAATCTGCTATTCAGCAGCCTTCGATCCTGATGGGTTTAAACGTGCCGCCTATGACATGATGGGTGAGGCCAAAGTGAAGCTTCGCCTGCATAGCTGGTTTTCTTCGGCGATCGTCGAGGACGACAAGATCACCGGGGTCGTTTGCCAGACCAAGGATGGGATGCAGGCCATCATGGGCGACGTCATCGTCGATACGACGGGTGATCTCGACGTGGCAGCGAGTGCCGGGGCCTCACACGTCAAGTCCGACTTCATCCTCACGACGGTGTCTCGTTGGGGTGGCGTTGACACAGATGCTGCCGAGCGTTTCGAGCAGGAAGACCCGGAGGCCTTCAAGCGTCTCGACCACGAGGCCAAGCGCCTGATTGGGGGATGCTGGTCCTTCTGGTGGCTGAAAACGCCGCTACCCGGTGTGATTTGGCTCAATTGCCCGCATATGCCCACACTCAGCGGCCTTAAAGTCGAAGACCTGACCAAGGCAGAAATAGAAGGCCGCAGCCGTATCGCAAGGCTCCTCGATTTTGCGCGCGAGAAAATGCCTGGCTTCGAAAATGCCTATGTAGTGGATTTCGCACCGCAGACCGGCGTGCGGCAGACCCGTCTCCTGGAAGGCTCCTATGTCGTGACGAAGGACGACGTCATGGATCGCCGCCACTTTTTCGATACGGTTTGCCGCGGTCGCGACTATTACACACCCTATCGGGCGATGCTTCCAAGGGAAGTGGACAATCTTATCGTCGCCGGGCGCCATTACTCAGCAACTCCGCAGGCACAGAAATCGAGCCGGGAAATCCCGCCTTGCATGGCAATGGGAGAGGCCGCCGGTGTCGCGGCAACCGTCGCCCTTAACGCCGGTGTCGTTGCGCGAAAGGCGGATATCGCCACAATTCAAAAAACACTACGTTCGCAGGGCGCTGATCCAGGTGACATCCCCTCCGCCAATGCAACCTATCTGGAGGCCGCAGAATGACAAGTCTTCCACTGGATGGCGTACGCGTCATTGACTTCACCCAGGTGATGCTCGGACCCTGCTGCACGCAGATGCTGGCTGATTACGGTGCTGATGTCATCAAGATCGAAAAAACCAGGATTGGCGATCTTTCGCGCTGGTCCGTCGGTTCTGACCCTGACGGCCTCAATAATCCGGTATTCACCTCGCTTAATCGCAATAAGCGCAGCCTGGCTCTTGATCTGAAGGACAAGGATGCGTGCAGCGCGGTGCGGGAACTGCTGCGCAACGCCGATGTCGTCGTCAGCAATTTCCGCCCCGGCGTGATGGAGCGCATGGGCTTCGGCTATGACGACCTCAAAAAAATCAACCCGCGCATCATCTATGCTGTCGGAACGGGGTTTGGTGTTGAGGGTCCTTATCGCCACAAGGGCGGGCAGGATACACTCGCGCAGGCAATGACCGGCGTGATGCAAAGGAAATCCGACTACACGCATCCAACGGCAATCTACTCCACCACGATAGCCGACTACTCCGCCGGCATGCATCTGGTCCAGGGTATTCTTCTGGCATTGCTGCATCGCCAGAAGACGGGGGAAGGACAGGAGGTTGCTGTCAGTCTGTACAGTTCCCTGATCGCCGCCCAGATGCAGGAAGGAACCATGCATATGATGCGTGGCAAGGAGCTGAACTGGTCGTCCTTCCCGCTGAGCGGGGTGTTTGACACCTCTGATGGCGCGCTGGTCATGGTAGGGGCCTTCAAGGCCAACCCGCTGCGCGACATCTGCACCGCCCTCGAGATTGAAGACCTTTCAGCAAAGGCGGAACACGCTGACTTTGACGCGCAGGCTGCCACCCGGCCGCAGCTCCATGCCATCTTCCGGGCTCGTTACCTCACCAATACCACGGCATACTGGTTGGGACGTCTGGAGGAGGTGGACATCCTGTGCGCACCTGTTCGCTCACTACCCGAAGCCCTGGAAGACGAACAAACGATCATCAACAATCTCATACTTGATGCCGGTGAAACGCCTGCCGGCCCGGTCCGTGTCATCGGATCGCCGATCGAGATGTCGAAGGCTCCTGTTTCAGTTCGGCTGAAGCCTCCGACGCTTGGTCAGCACAACGAAGAGATATTGCGGTCGATTGACGAGTTGCAGGGAGATGCGGCGTGACCGTTCTATTTTCTGTCGAAAACCGTGTCGTGCGTATCACCCTCAACAGGCCCGACCGGTTGAACGCGGTCGATGCCGAGACAGAAGAGGCCCTCGACGCCATCTGGTCGGACCTTGAGCGGAGGGACGACATCAGTTGTGTTGTTGTAACGGGGGCGGGTGAAAAGGCATTTTGTGCCGGCGCCGATCTCAAAGGCGGAAGTGGGGCCTCCGGGCTGGAATATTGGGCCCAAACCCGAACAAACGGGTTCGGTGGCCTGGCGTTTCGAAAGACACTTGATGTCCCTGTTATCGCACGGGTGAATGGTTATGCACTGGGGGGTGGTTTCGAAATGGTGCTTGGCTGCGATATCGTCATCGCAGCTGAGACGGCCAGTTTCGGTCTGCCTGAGGCGCGGGTCGGACGCATGCCTCTTGACGGGGGTATGGTGCTGTTACAGCGCAAGATCCCTTTCAATCAGGCCATGGGCGTCATGCTGACGGGACGCCGGTTCAGTGCCGCCGAGATGCAGAATTTCGGTATCGTCAATGAGATCGTCCCGGCCGCGGAGCTCGATGCTGCCGTCGATCGCTGGGTGGCGGAAATCGTTGCCTGCGCCCCGCTGTCTCTCAAGGCGATCAAGCAGACGGTCAACCGGACCGGACATCTCAATGTCGCGGAAGCACAGGCACTCCGCACCCCGGCGCTTATCCGGGCATTGCAGAGCGAGGATGCGCAGGAAGGTGTCGTCGCTTTCCGAGAAAAGCGTGCTCCTGTTTGGCAGGGCCGTTGACCGTGCTATGCCATCAGCATTGACCGGATCAATGGCTGGAGGTGCGGTGTGCATGCAAATATTCTGAGGTATTTCACCGAAGTCGCGCGTTATGGCTCTATCCGTCGTGCCTCGGAAGAGCTGCATGTCGCGACCTCTGCTGTCAGTCGTCAGATCAAGAAGCTCGAAGATGAACTCGGGACGCCGCTTTTCGAGAGATTTTCGAATGGATTGCGGCTCACTCCGTCCGGTGAGATCGTGCTGCGCCATGCCGTGGGCACGCTGCAACAGTTCGAGATCATGCGATCGGATATCGGGGATCTGAAAGGCAAGAGCATTGGCCGTGTCCATATAGCGATGCTTGACAGCCTGTCGATCCAGTTCATGCCGGATTTCGTGATGGGCTTTCACAGGAAGCATCCCGGCGTCGATTTCCGCATCCGCAACGACAGCTACACCAATATTTTCCGGCTCCTCAACGATGGCGACGTCGATGTCGGTATCACCTTCGATCTGTCGCGACCGCATGACATCAGGCTGGTCTCCGGCATTCACATGCCGCTGATGGCGATCGTCGCTGGCAGCCATCCACTGGCACGCCAGAAATCGGTCACGCTCCAGGAATGCGCCCAGTTCAACCTGTTGCTGCAACTGGACAATGAAGTGATCAGCTCGATGATTGCCGTCGAGCTCGCTGCTCTGAACAAATTTGCCCGAACCATGGTTGCCACGAACAACCAGATGATGCTGAAGCCGCTGATCATGGCAGGCGAAGGCGTGGCTTTCTTCACGCCGCTCGGTCTGGTCCGCGAACTGGAATCTGGGGAAATCGCTGCAATCCCTCTGGCGGGCTCGCAGCTCCAGAACCTTCAGGTCGGCATCGTGGTGCCGCGATATCGCAAATTGACGCGCGCCACCGAGGTGGTCGTTGAGGCTCTGGTATCGGACTTGAAGCGCTTCGAGGAAAAAATCCGCTCTATCCTGGATAGGTGACAGAGGGTATCAAGCCTCCCAACGTGTGGAGTGCTCAACTCTGATCGCGGCCCGTTTTCACAGGCCGCGTCAAGCGGTGTTCTATCAGGCCGCAGCGACCGAGGCAGGCGCAACGTCTTTCAACTGTGTCTGGCGGTGTTTATCGGTAATCCCCAGATTTGGTGCCAGAACCTGGTTCCAGCACTCATTTCCAGATCGCAGACCAACGAGATATTTTACAGCCGAGATCAATGGATGGGCGGTTATGGCGCTCCTCAGGCGAGTGACATGCGCAAGAACCGCCGCATCCTTCTGATGGTTCCAGAGGGTTTGGGAGGCGGCTGGATCGATGTTGACGGTCGCGGAGATACACCCGGCGAAATTGTCGCGTGCGGCGTCGGCAAGAGCGGCCTCGCTGCTTGGAAATACGGCGAAATTATCAATCTGCGCCAGTTGGCGAGCATAGACGAGGTTGCCGCTGCTGTCCTTGGCCCCCTTGATGCGGTCGGGAAAAGCTTCAATCAGCCGTTTGGCCAGCGCTGGCGAGAATTCGATGCCGGTGAGTTGGGGGAAGTTATAAAGGTAAATCGCAATCGGGCTCGCAGCTGTCCGCGTGACAACCTGCTCAAAATAGGCAAACAACCCGTCCTCCTCGACCGGCTTGTAATAAAACGGCGGAAGGACAAGAGCTGCAGCATAACCGAGAGAATGAGCGAGTGTCGTCAGTCTTACGGTTGTCTCGATATCCGGCGTACCCGTTCCCACCATCAGCTTGTGTGGATCAAGGCGGCTTGCCGCCTGCTGCATCAGCACGGCGCGTTCATCGGCTGAGAACGAGTTCGCTTCTCCTGTCGTCCCCAGGACATTGAGGAAATCGCAGCCATTCGACAGGCAGAACGTGCAATGCTCGGCGAAGGCTTCGAGATCGATTGCGCCGTTAATATTCAAGGGTGTCGGAACGGCGGCTATGACGCCATAGATATCTGTGCTTTTCATTGGTTCCTCCCGTTGTTGATCGGCATTCACGACGGCATCTTCTGATAGGCAGCCACATAGGGGTGGTCGTTTGCCAAGCTCTGCGACTTGTCCCATCCACCCGGCGAACCGAGCCCGGTTACCGCAACGCCAAAAAAGTCGCGGTTGACAGCGAGATACGAAGACTTTTCATCGGGCACTTCCTGATCCCACATGATGGCATCGACGGGACAGATCGACAGGCAAAGACCGCAGTTGATGCACTCGTCAGGGTGAATGTAAAACATCCGGCCACCCTCGTAGATACAGTCAACCGGGCAGGCGACAGTGCAGGCGCCATCCTTAACGTCGATGCAGGGATCGGTAATGATATAGGCCATCGGCGGTTTCCCGTGCTTGTTGACGGGACCATAATGTCGATGGCTGTTGTTCGAATAAAGTACCGATTTTCGCTTTATCAATTGCCGTTTTGGCAACGCTATGGAGCCGCGAGAACGGCTAGTCTGGCGGGAAGTTTCCAAGGCGGATGTGTGCGAGCTTGATGAAGTTCAAGCGCAATCTGTTTATCCGCCAGAAACGTGCGAAACCGATGCGCTGGCGACTGTCGCCAGCGTCGCGCATGAGGACAGGCGCAATAGATTGTCGCTATTTTGTCAGTGTGAGAGCCTCGATCTGGCCTCACAAATAGCTCGGGATAGTTGCGATCAGACCAACGCCAGAACGCGTGCAGGCCCGCCTGTTCCGCCACGGTGTTTCGGAGCGCCGACGATAATCGTTGCCCCCTTGACTGGCAGGGCTTCAAGATTGTTCAAACCTTCGATCCCGTAGCGGCCTGCGGGCAGCCAGGAATTATGGACTGCAAAATCGGCGGAGTTGCCCGGATCGAGCGACAGAGTATCGACACCGATCGCAACGGTATCAAGGTTGAGCAGCAAATCGGTCGCCGACTTCCCGAAACCGGGGAACGCGAATTTTCCGGCATCGTCATTCCGGAAAGCCGGTTCTTTGACCTTTGTCGCCCAACCGGATCGCAGAGCGACCAACGCGCCTGCCGGAATATCGCCATTCGCACTGATCCAGCTTTCGATGTCGGCCGCTTCGATCGTTGCGTTTGCTTCCTCCTTGGCGCGGTCAGTAATGTCGATGATAACAAGCGGTGCCACAAGCTTTTGCGGCTCGAGTTCGTCGACACTTGCCCCGTCGGCGCTGAAGTGGAGCGGCGCGTCGATATGGGTTCCCGTATGTTCAAAGATGGTCAGCTTGTGAAGCTGATAGCCATCCTTGGCGATTTCTGCCGCCCACTCGAATTCGATCCCTGGCTTGCCATCAAAGGTTGGAAAGGTGGAATCGTAAGCATGGGTAAGATCAACGACCTGTTTTGCCGTCTGGGCGAGAACGGGTGTCATTAACCCCCCGGCTGCCAACGCGACGCCTGCCGCAGCAGCGCCTTTGAACAACAGACGCCGAGAAAGCATATTGCGCTTGACGCCTTCCATCACGCAGTGATTGCACATGTCTGCCGTCCCTCCGTTGAAATCCCTCTGCCAACCGTAACCTAAAGCTGAAATCGTGCAAGTGCGTAGGGTGTATGACCGTCAACGGCTCGGGCGCTTCATTGCGATATCTGGCCTCCTAGCAGGCTGTAGGAGGGAAGGGTGCGATTTGCAAACACGCCACGGCGCAGGATCAGCCGGTCAGCGTGGGGGCGGGCGATAACCTGGTCGATGCTCCACGCCTCCAGGATCATCAGATCTGCCGGTCGTCCAACGCCAATGATACCGGCCTCGATACCCATGATTCTTGCTGGTTCTGGCCCGGCAAGAGCTGCAGCGTCACCATAAGGGTGATCGAGATGCAGGATACGGACAGATTGACGCCATGTGTCCAGCATGTCGTGATCACCGTAGGCAAAAAACGGGTCGCGACAGTTGTCGCCCGCCGTTGCAACGGTGATCCCTGCTGCCCGCAACTCCTTGGCCGGTGTGACGCCGCGCCAGCGAGGTGTCCGTCCCGGTTCGCGGTCCTGCAGATACATATTGACCGTCGGCAATGTGATAATCGAAATACCTGCATCGGCGATCAACGCGATCCGGTCGCGCAGGACGTCGTCACTCAAAAGTGCTAGCGAGCAGCAATGGCCGCAGGTAACGCGCCCTTCGTATCCATGGCGGATCGTGGCACGTGCCACATGCGGCAAGGCGTCTGCTTGCGCCGCTTCATCGACATGAAGATCGATATCGAGCCCCCGTTCGCCGGCGAGAACGAACATCCGGTCAAGCAGTGCATCGATATCATCAAGACCGGAACCATGAGTGCCGCCAGAGGCACGGGTGACGCCTCCGAGAAGGCCACCGTGGCCGGCGATAATATCAGCGAGGCGTGTCCCGTGCTCTTCACGGTAGGCATCAAGCGGCACAAGGCCGGCGGCCTGCAGCGTGATGCGATCTTTCCAGCGTTCCCTCATTTGCGCGAAAGCGTTCCAGGTGATTTCCGCTTGTCCTTCGTGACTGTCGAGGTGGGTGCGGATAGCTGCAACACCATGGGCATCCGCCGTCGAAAGCGCGAACTCCATACGGCGCAAAAGGTCATGCGTATTCCAGTGGGCAAGGCGATCGGCAGTTGTTGCCGCCCGGGCGCCCGGATGTGTACCTCCCGACTCCGGCGCGCGTCCCATCGTATGCCCCTTGTCGAGGTGAGCATGGGCGTCGACCAGCAGCGGCCACACGTGACGCCCATCCAGCGAAATCGCATCGTCGTTCCTGCCTGACGAGGAAGGTGTGACAGCGGTGATCCTGCCGCCCTCGATCATGATATCGACAAGGACCGAACCGTCCCGGTCAATTTCGGCGAAAGCAGGCGTCTTGCTTCCCAGGAGTGATTGCGGTACGCGGGCCTCGGCTAGCGTAAATCGACCCGGTCTCGCCAGACGGGCGGCAAGGCCGTTTAACAGGGGGAAATCGTTCATGGATGGTGGTCTCTGACAAATGGTCGGGATGAAGTCACTGCTCACCAAGTGAGGTAGCCAGACGCTCCTGTGCGAATTGCATGAAATGGCTTCCTGCAGGAGAAAGTGAGCCGCGCGCGCGGTGGAGTATATTGAGTTTCTGAAGCGAACCGGTGCCGGTCAGCGGGATGAAGACAAGATCACCGGTTGCCATTTCGCGATCGATGTCCAATCGGTTGAGGAAAGTGATATGCGGTGCCGTTCGAGCAAGCCGCTTCATCAGTTCCATCGAGTTGGTTTCGACGACAGGGGAGAGTGTGGCGCGGGCCGGGACCGTTGCTTCGACCACCTCCCGAAGTGAAAGCGACCGGTCCGCCAGCACCAGAGGATAAAGCAGGCATTCTGACATCCGTACGCTCTTTCGAACGGAAAGCGGATGATCGGGCGCGACAACGGCTCCAAACACATGGCGGAATTCGGCTGCGCGCTGAAGGCGGGAATCATCAGGCAGATTGTAGGCGATAGCCATATCTGCCTGCCCGAGGGCGACCATTTCGGTCACGCCCGCCCTGTCACCAACCATGATCCGCAGTCGCACCTGCGGGTGTTTTTCACGATAGGCGGAAACGATATCGGCAATGCAGCCGGCGGCAAGAGTTGCCATGGTTGCAAGCACCACCTCGCCTCGATGCAAACCCTTCAGGGACTGGATCTGTGCACGCATTCGCTGGTGTGCCTGCAAGGTTTCGCGAATGTGCTGGATCAGGATTTCGCCCGAGCTCGTCAGTTTCAGACCACGGGGCAGGCGCTCGAAAATCGGCGCCTGCAATTCCTCTTCCAGCTCAAGTATGTAGCGGTTTACCGCGGAGGCGGCGACATGCAGTGTCTTCGCCGCCTTGCGGATGGAGCCCTGCCGGGCCACTTCGTCGATGTAGCGCAATGCGCGGCCATGAAGCATGATGGGTCCGTTGCCTGACGGGATTCGGGTTGTCTGTTCCAAACTGTCACCGCAACGGACCATCTTCAACGTCACTTTTTGGCGAAGTTGGCGTTGATGCGGCGTGTGAGATACTCGCCGGCGGTGATCGCTTCATATTTTCCAAGCGGGCCTTGCATGACCGCGTCTCGGTTTGCCTGGCAAAAGAACGGCAGCGATAGCCTGCGTCCCATATACTCGCCCGCGTTCGGCATACGCACGCGGTGCAGCGTCGATTGCAACTGGTCGTCCGACCAGCGCATCAGCATGTCGCCAATGTTGCAGGTAATGTAACCGTTGCGCGGAGGAACATCGGTCCACTCCTTCAGGGCAGCATCCTTGCCCGGGCAGACCTGGAGTCCGCCTTCACCTTCTTTCTGGTGGAGGATCGTCAGGCAATCAAAATCCGAATGGGCTCCGGCGCGCCAGGATTGGAAGTCTTCCGGTTTGGCATCCTCCATCGACATGTAGTGGATCAGTCGAAGTGTCGACTGATACTGATCTGAAGATGGGTCATGGGCTGTTGTGAAGAAGTCTTCAGCAAAGCCCATCTTCAAAGCAAAGCACGAGAGAATACGCATGCCGAGTTCCCAGTTCTGCCGCTCGAACCGCAACATCTTCTCGCGAAAACCTGGGAGGTCTTCCTCGCTCGGCCAAAGATCAAGGCGGATCATGTCCGGACGGGTGATCTGGAAACTTTCCTTGTTATCCGGTGTACCGGTCGAGGGCCTTACCTGCGCCTTGAATTCCCAACCCGCATTGGTGCCCTTCGGCATCGGGGTTTTTGCTTTAACCTCGGCCGGAAGTTCGAAGAACGTCCAGGCCGTGTCGAATGCCGCGTCGATATCGTCCTGGGCGATACCGTGATTGTAGACCTGGAAAAAGCCGATATCGACAGAGGCCTGCCACAGCGCATCTGCAATCTCATGCTTGCGATTTTCGAAGTCGGACAGATCGATCACGGGGATTTCCCTGTCGACGGTTGTTCCCATACCACCGATCGTCGCTTCCTTGGCGAGTTCGGCAAGGTTATCTGCTTTCATATTCATTGGCATTCTCCTTGATGAAGGCCGGCTCACCGGCGGTTGAGGAGCAATGTCCGGGCTTGGCCCAACTGCTTCTACTCCGGAAGGGTTCTAGTGGTTTTTCGGCAGGCTCCAGGGAAACAGGAACCTCTGGGTCCAGACCACGATCTGGAAGAGCAGGAGGGACATGGCTGCGAGGACAAAAAGCCCCGCCCAGGCCTGCGGAAGCTTGAAGAGCGAGGTCGATAACTGAATGAAAAAGCCAACGCCCGCTTCAGAGGCGCAAAATTCCGCCACCACGGCCCCGATAACGGCCAGCGTGATCGAGATTTTCAATGCCGAGAAGATGTACGGGACGGCAAATGGCAGACGGATCTGGGTGATTTCCCGAAAGCCGGAGGCACGCAAGCTGCGTGACAGCTCGATCAGTTCCGGCGGCGTTGCCGCAAGCCCGGTGGCGGTTGATACCACGAGGGGAAAGAACGTGATGAGACAGGTGATGACGATACGTGGCGCATCGCCTGCACCCAGTACCACAATGATGATCGGTGCGATCGCCACCACCGGCGTTGACTGCACGACGATCAGCAAGGGATAGAGTGTTTTGGAGAGAAAGGGCGAGCGCATCATGACAACGGCGAGCGGAATGGCAATGATGATCGACAGGGCGTAACCGCTCAATGCCACCCGCAGTGTCGCAACGATGTGCCCTGTCCAGCGCTCGAAACCGATCGAGGAAAACGATCCCAGGATCGCGCTGGGCGGCGGAAGAAGATAGGCCGGGATCGACAAAACCCGGGCGAACGCTTCCCAGACCAGCATTGCTCCAATCAAGGCCGCGGCCGTGGTGACGCCCGGTCTGCCAAGAGCCGCCTTGATACGGGAGACACCGGTGGAGTAGGCCATGGTCTTATGCCGCGTGGCGGTTGAGGAGGAGATCGCGGAGGTAGTCGGAGAGCTCATGGATCGCCTTGTCCTTTACAGTTTCGGGGTTGCGCGGGCGCCCGACGGGAACGTCAACTTCGGTCAAGATGGAGCCCGGCCTTCCGGTCATCACTAGGACGCGGTCGGACAGGATTGCCGCCTCGCTCACCGAGTGGGTGATGAACACGACGGTCTTGGGCCGTTCGGCAAAAATGCGGAGTAGATCAAAACCCATCACCTCGCGTGTCAGGGCATCAAGGGCTGAGAAAGGTTCGTCCATCAGCAGGATGTCCGGGTCCATCAGCAATGCACGTGCAATTCCGACGCGCTGCTGCATACCGCCGGACAGTTCGTCCGGCAGCCGTTGTTCAAAGCCTGAAAGCCCGACCATGGCCAGAAGCTCGCCTGCGCGTTCTCGCTCTTGGGCGGTTATGCGGCCGCTCTTATGGCGTGCGGGAAAAAGCACGTTGTCTAAAACGGTCGCCCACGGAAGCAGAGTCGGTTTTTGAAACACGATGCCGATGTCATCGCGGGGTCCCTCGACAGGCAGACCGAAGACGTCGACCGAGCCGGATGTCGGTTTCAGCAGACCTGCAATCATCCTGAGAAGGGTCGACTTTCCGCATCCTGACGGGCCAAGAATGGAGACGAATTCGTGCCGTCCGACTTCGAAACTGACATCGCGGAGGGCTTCGGTCCGTCCGGAAGCAGTTTCAAACACCTGGCCCAATCTCCTGAAACAGATTGCTGGCGTCGTCATGAAATTACTCCGTCACGGCGAAGGCACGGTTGACGATGGTTTCCGGATCGAGTTTCGCCGGATCAATTGCCTGCGCTTGTGAGACACGGCGCCAGGTTTCCGCCAGACGAGCCTTGTCAAAGACACCGAGACCATCCTTCTCCGTCACCTCGTTGAAGATCAGTGGCAGTGCGTCTTTCAGCGATCCCTCGACATCCTCGGCACCGAGTTCGGCCACCATGGCGGTTACGGCTGCTGCGGCTTTCTGCGGGTTCAGCCTGGAGAACTCCACGGACTTTCGGTAGGCGGCGACAAAGCGTGCGGCGACCTGGGGACGTTTGGCAAGGAAATCATCGCTTGCTATCAGCGACGCGGAGTAAAGCTCGAGACCGGCCGATGACCAGGGCAATGCAATGATGTCCTTGCCTGCTTCCTTGCCCTGGCTGCTGTAGCGCGTCAGGTCGGTCATCCAGGCGATGATCCCGTCGGCGTTGCCCGTCATCAGCATTGGACCGAGCGCACCAGGATCAGCTTTGACAAGTTTGATATCGGCCATATCGATACCGGCGTCCTTGAGGACGAGCGGAAGATAGACGTTGGATGATGTGAATGGCGAAGTCGCTATCGTTTTTCCCTTGACGTCAGAGACGCTTGCGATCGATCCGCCCTTGGCAACATAAAATGCATGTGGGCCCTTGTTGAAAAGGGACATGACAGCGGTCACCTTGACGCCTTCGTTGGCACGGGCGGCCATCAGTGCACCGATATCGGAAACCCCGATGTCTGACGATGCGGCTGCAAGGCGGGATATGGCGTCTGTAGAACCTCGGCCCGAGGCAATCTCGACCTCGATGCCAGCCTCAGAACAGAAGCCTTCCTGGACGCATACGTAAATCGGCGCCTTGTCGCCGCCTGGAAGCCAGTCGAGCTGAAAGACAATCTTGTCAGCGGCCGTTGCGGTGCCGGCGGCAAGGGCTGCGGAAAGCGCATAGATAGCAAGCTTGGTGCGGGACATGGGACTGCCTTTCACAACAGGTGTTCAGATTTTAAGGACAGAGAGAGAAAGTCGATCGGGCCAGATGCCAGTCCGCCTTCAGCGAGCATGGCAAGAGCACAGGCGCGTTTTGAGGCGCTTTTCCCGATCAGGCATGCAAAGCACGGATGGTCACGAAGCTGCTCGAGCTCATGATCAACATGAATGGATGCTGGCGAATTATTGTGATTATTTCCCTGCACTTAGACACCTCCTCGACAGAATTATCCGTCGAGCAATGTCCAGAACTCAGGGTTCAGACCGCTTCTACTCGGTGCCTTTTTGTCGCACGAGAAATTGCGTTCTTGCAAGTTTTTTAGTTCGAGAATGGGTGTGGCGGAAAAATAGGCATCTATAATGGTGGCGCCTAGAGGTGTCTGAGGATAACGATCTTAATGATATGATTTTCAACAAGAAACGGCCGTCGTTTGTGGGTGGTCTGACGCCTGAATTTTGCGCGCTCTAATAATTAGAACGCCATATCCATAATTCTATGGCATTTGCGACGCGCACAGAGCGGGGTTTGGCCTGTGATGCGTGTTCAAATTCTGGTGTCGACATTCCCGGAAAATGGAAATGCTGCGTCCAGCTCCCATGGGCCATCCAGGTATTTCCAGAGATCAATGCCGATGATCTCGATGCTGCGCGGGCAAAAGCCGGCGCGCAAGTCCTTGTACAATGCGTCTGCGGCAGCCTTTGGTGCACGGTTCTGGATGGTGATGTGGGGGCGCCAGGGCTGCATGTCCTGCGAACCGAGCCACTGGATGAAGAGGGATTTGAGCTCGTTTCGGGCTGCCGCAAGCGGTGCGCTCTCCAACGAGAATGCGACACCGGCACCGAGATGTCGAACACCGATTATGTCGGCGGTCATCGTGTCGTGTTCTGTGGTGATGGTTTCGAGCGCAGCAAGAATGATGTCGCGATGCTCTCCGGGCAGACGATAAAACATCGTCAGGTGTGCATTCAGGAAGTTCCTGTCTGGCGGGAAATGTCGTTTTCGCAGGAGATCAAAGGGTTCGAGGTCGCTTTCCGCAATTCGTGCCGTGACGATCAGGGGAGAGCGTGTCTTCAAGTAAATGTCCTTTCATGCCCGACCCATAGGACGTGTTGCGGAGCCGGTGAATTTCGCCGTGCAGGTGTAGCCGGCAAGGAAACTATAAAACGCACTGATCGGTTCGTCTCGCATCAAAAGATTGGCCGCACCTGATCGGTGCGGCCATGATGTCACGATTGCCGATGGGGAGGTTCTATCGTCAAAAATCGAACGATGCCGAGAGCATGAAGGTTCGAGGAGCTCCCGCAGCAAGGAAACCGCGTGCTGACGAGGCCCAATAGTTCTCGTTGAAGACATTTTCGATGTTTGCCCGGATTTCAACGGCCTTGCCGTTTTCACGGGTGAACTTGTAGCGACCGCCAAGGTCGACACGCGTCCAGTCATCGATCTTTTGCGTGTTGGCCTGATCGTAGAGTGTGCTTCCGCTATAGAGAACCCGACCCGTCATGGTGAGGCCCTCGACCCAGGGCAGGTCATATTCGCCGTAGAGGCTGATCATCGTCTTCGGAACACCAGGCACGCGGTTGCCATCAAATGTCCCGGCTCTCGTCCGCGCAAGCTCCGCATCCATGAAGGTTACACCGCCCAGCAATCGGAGACCATCGACTGGCTCACCGAATATCGAGAGTTCAAGACCACGGTTAATCTGGCGACCGTCAACCGAATAGGTATTCGTAGCCGGATTGGTGTACGCGCTTTCCTGCCTGATCTCGAAAAGTGCCGCACTGACGGCAAATGAGCCAAGATCGTATTTTGCGCCGATCTCCTTCTGATCGTGGACGAAAGGAGGGAAAATTTCGTTGGCATTTGCCACTGTCGCCGGTGCGATGGCTCCCTCGGACAGCGCTTCGACATAGTTGGCGTAAACCGAGAAATTATCCGTGACACTGAAGTTGGCGGCGACAGCAGGGCTGAACCGCGACTCTTCGTAGAAGTAGTTCTGCTGACCGATCGGCGTGGCACCGGGCCGTGTATTGAAGCCGCGTGAGCGAACTTCCTGATAGCGGCCACCGACCGTCAGGTCGAGGCGGTCGTCGAAGAAGGACAGGGTATCGGAGATCGCCACGCTGGTAGAAAGAAGATCGGCAAATAGCGGCAGGTTGTTGGAGCGCGGCAACGCGCCGGTGTTGACCGAGCCATCGGGCAGGAAGACCGGATTGTAGATATTGGTTGCATAAGAACCCGGAAGACCGAGTGCACCCGGAAGGAAGCCGCCTCTATAGTTTTCGTTCAAGCTCTTCTGCAGCGATACATTGAGCTGGTGGCCAACCGGGCCTGTATCAAATTCCGACCGGAAACCGATTTCACCCGAGAAGCCCTGAATCTGTTGTGGTTGTATCGCGAGTGTCGATGTCGCATCGCCGTTGGAGTTCAGAATGGTGTAGGACGAGGTAAGAAAGTCCTCGCGGTAGCGGCTGGCGCCAGCGGCGGCATAGATCGTCGAATTGTCGAGGATATCGTATTCGATGCGGGCAGCCGCCATGTTGTGGGTGCTGTCATGATATTCGAACGGGCTGGCGGCATTGATCTTGCCGTCCGGGGCACTCGGGATGGCAATACCGGCAGCCGCAGCGTTGAAGAGCGATGTAGGCGCATCGATGTTCTGCGTCGAATGGTTCAGGTCGAGCGATGCTCGCACGTCTTCTCCGCGATAATCGATCCCGAGAGATGCGACACCCACCTTGATCTCATTGTGATCCATCCCGGTGTCACCAAACCGGTAGGAGCCATTGGCGCGGATGCCCCACTCGCCAGCCGGGCCGAAACGGCGACCGATATCGACGTGGTTCCAGAGTTGGCTGTCGCTGATGTAGCTGGTGGTCAGTCGTGTCAGCGGTTCGTCTGCGGCGCGCTTTGGAATGAGGTTGATCGTGCCGCCGACGCGGCCCATGCCGCCGTTCACGAATGCTGTCGGTCCTTTGAGAACCTCGACCCGTTCGATCCCTTCGAGGAAGCTGCGACGCGGATTGGCGATATAGGGCAGGCCATCATAGAGGACGTCGAGATTGACCACCGAGAAGCCGCGAATGAAGAAGGAATCGCGTTCACTGTAAACAGGCGCATCCTGGCGCACGGACGGATCGTTGAGTGTCAGATCGGCAACCGTTTTCGCCTGCTGATCGCGGATCAGCCTTGCCGTGTAGGCGGTGACGCTGAAGGGTGTTTTCATGATGGATCGATTGCCCAGTGCGCCAAGGCGTGCACCTTTCGCAACCTGGTTTCCGGCATAAGGCTCGGCGGGTTGGCCGATCGTGCCAGTCGCTGGCGGACGGCCCTCGGATGTACCGGTAACAACGATGGTTTCAAGCCTGGTATCTGAACCGTTAGCCGCTCGTGCGGTGCTGCCTGCTTCCTGGCCATGCGCCAGAACCGACGACATTGTCAGCATTGATACGCCCGACAGAATGGCCAGGCTGCGTCTACGCAAGCCCGTGTTGAAATTGCCCCTCAGCATATTTGGTATTAACCCCCTGTTAGATGGAATGGATCGTGTTGAGTTTCAGGATCGAGCGGATGCCTCTGTCAGCGATTGCCATCGCAAGGCATCGATGGCTTCTCGAAACGCGAACTGGATAAGATGTCGTTCGACCACCGACTTCGTTTCGCGCAGTTGCGCCTCGTCAGGCGATATGACGCTGATCCGCAGTTCGCGGTCGTCGGCGTCCAGGATGGCGGTCCCGCAGATGAAGCGGCATTCGCCGTGATTGCCATCAACAGAGACGTCGACCTTGTGAGCAAAATGCTTGCAAAGCTGCGTCAGGTACTTGCCCGCATGCTCCGTCTTAACAATTGCCAGTGCTTCTTTCATGATTCCTCCGTTCAAAACGTTGCCCTGGCCGCGATCAGGAAGGAGCGTCCAGCTTCCAGAAGTGGCGTGACATTGCCGAATTCCTGGCCGTAGGTTGCGCGTTGTGCGTAGGTCTCATTGAAGAGGTTTCTGACCTCGGCCCGTAACGTGATGTTGTTCAGCTTTTCCGGCTTCCACTCGGCGAAGGCATTGACGACCGTATAGGCTGCGTAGGGCGTACGGACCCCTGCTGCATTTTCGACGACGTGATCGTATTCGGGGGCGATTTCTATATCCCCGCCGATCGTCAGGCTCAGCTCGTCAAAGGTGCGTGCTGCTGTGATCGTGACGATGTCGCCGACTGGGCTCGCAAGGTAGTTGCCACTGTCAGAGCTTGCAGGGCGTCCATCCACATCCACGTCGATATGGACGTATTTTGCCTTCACATAACCACTCGCCGTCTCGTAGCCGAGACCGATCTCGAAGCCCCGGGAGCGAAGGTCGCGCTGCCGCAGCGCCCCTCCAGTGGCCAGACTGTAGAGAGGTACGCGGGCATTGGAGATATCCGTTCCAAACAGGCTGGCCTCAGCGGTGAAACCGTCGTGCTGCGCCGAAAGGCCGACCATGTAGTTTCTGGACGTGACGGAGGCTGGCCCATCGCTGCCGTAATCCCATTTCGGGTTGATGATAAAATTTTCCGTCAATGGCACGCCGGCCGAAATGCGGGAAAACCCGGCTTTGGCGGTGATGATGTCGGTGAGATCATATTCGCCCGAGACATTCCCGCTGAGGCCCGTGGTGTTGAAACTGCGCCCATCGACACCGGTGAAACGCTGGCGGTCAACCCGACCTCCGATGGACAGTCTTGTGCTGTCGAATGGCTCAAGGCGAGCCTGGGTGTAGATCCCTGTGTTAAAGGCCTTTTCTGCGCCAGCCTCATAGGGGTCGTCGAGTTCTGCCTTGTCGCTGTAAAAATCGATGCCGGAAACGACATTGCCGAAATCGAATGAAAACCTGTTTTCGAACTTGCCGTTGAGGCTCGAGGTCTTGCCAGTGTCGTTATAAAGCCGGCCCGTTGCACCATAGATCGGGATGGTCACGTCGGTCGCGCCATAAGCCAGCAGCAGCTTCGGGTCCCACCATTCCTCCGGCGTCTCGTCGGTATAGGTCAGGACCGTATTTTGCCGGTCGAGCCGGTAGTCGCGCAGGCGCGGCTCCCAGGGGCGCGGAGTTGCAACAAAACCGGAATTGGCCCGGTATGGGCGCGGTGCATCATCGATGATGCGATCATGACTGAGTTCAATCCGATCGCCGCTTTCGAACTCGTAACCGATCTTGCCAAGACCGCTCAAGAGATTGGTTTTCGTTCCCTCAACCCTCTGTCCGTTGCCGTCATTGAACTCGTTCCCCCTGCCCATTGTGAGGTAGCCGAGGAAATCCAGCCCGTCCTTCCGGCCGTAGCCGGAGATCCCGGAGATAGTCGTTCGGCTGTTGAAGTCGTAAGTGGATGTTACAAGGCCACCAAAACTCCTGCCGTCTTCGAGAAGATCAGACACTTTCTTGGTTTCGTAACGGATCGATCCGGCAAGTGCGCCCGGTCCGGCGTCTGCAGGCGCGATACCGGAATCCACATCAACTGCGCTCAGGATCGAAGGGTCGATGAGAGTGGTTGCGTTGTGGTGGAAGACCTTGTTGTTCTGGCGGGCACCGTCAATGCTGATTGCCAGATTGGTTTCCTCTATGCCGTTGACATAGACCTTCTGCGACATCGGCAGTGAGCTTCCCACCTGCACGCCTGCCTGCTGCCGAAACACGTCGGCAATGCTGATCGGGTTGAGTTGCTCCAGTTGATCCGGGCCGATCACGGTTTCAACGATATCTCCGTGTCCGACGTCCCGGGATTGAACGACGATCGGCGCCAGAACATGGCCTTCGTCGCCTGTCTCATTAAGACCGCTCTCTATGCCAATGATGGCGGTGCGATTGGATATGCTGTAGGAAATACCCGTGCCTTCGAGCAGTTGACCCAAGGCTTCCTGCGGCGACATCAAACCGGAAACGGAACGTGATGTGACACCTTGCGAGGTCGTTGCAGCCAGTGTGACCTGAAGGCCGGATTGCCGTCCAAAAGCGTTCAGGGCGGATGCGAGCGGTTGGGCGGCAATGTTGAAGCGGTGCTGCGTGGTTTGTGCCACAGTGGACGTCGGGGTGAAAAACGGGAGAGTGGCGATCGCCACCGATGCCAACAGCCGAAGCGCGAATGCCTGTGCGCAAGCCGGGCCCTTCTGCCGTTTCCCATTCACCAGAAGCGTCATGACGCTCCAACTCCAATTCGTCTTTATCGACAGGCCGCTTGCCTGTGTTCAGGGGTAAAGACGATCAGGGTCGGAGCATTTTTCAGTGCAATGTGAAAAATTTTTTGAAAATGCGTTGGAACGCAAGCGGCCTAGAAAAGTGCAAGGACGCGCAGATAAGGCGAAACGCGGTGCACTTTGCCGCCAAAGGGGCTGACGAGCGCTTCAAGGGCCCGATCAGGGTCTGAAAGATCGTAGAGGCCGGTCACGCGCCGATCACCAAGCTCAAGGCTCGCAAGCTGGATCCAGGACTGGTGGTATCTCTGTAACTCGGCAATCACGGCAGATATCGGAACGTCCTGCACAAAGATCTTGCGGTCGCGCCAGGACGCTATGGCATCCACGTCAACAGTCGCACGCTTGAGGCGTCCGCTTGAGCGATCAAGCGTTACGGTGTCGCCGGCCGCCATTCTGAGGGTCTCCGTGCCATTGGCGTCGGACAGATTGACCGCTCCGTGCGCGAGCTGCACCGTCTCAGTTTCAGACGTGATATTGACGTCGAACGCTGTGCCAACAACCGTAACATCAAGTTCGTCGGTCTTGACTGTGAAAGGGCGACTGGCATCGGGGCGAACATCGAAAAAGGCCTGTCCTGAAAGAAGCCTGACCTGACGTCTTCCCGACGAAAAATCCACAGCCAGAGCACTCGCAGCCGAAAGCTCGACCGTCGATCCGTCTTCGAGCGTGATCTTTCGGACCTCTGCCGTCGCCGTCGTGTAATCGGCATTGCTTCGTGTCAGGATCTCGGGTGCCGTCACAACCGCAACAAGACAGGCGGCGAGCGCTGCGACTGCGATTGAAATGTTTCGTGCGCGCGCTGTTTTGCGCACGCGTCCGGTGTCGGGCGAGCGGCGGCGCTCAAAGGCAGGCGCGTTCTGCATGAGCGATGGGTGGGACGGTGCGGTGGCACCCATGACCTCCCAAGTCCTGATGGCCTTTGCCCAGGCCTGCCGGTTCTCAGCAGAGCCGCTCAGCCAGAGGGCGAAAGCTTTTTCGTCATCAGCGGTGCGTGCAAGTTCGTTGAGGCGCAGGAACCAATCCATCGCCTCTTCCAGCCGCTCTTCACTTGTCTGCTCTTCCCGCGTCACATCATACCTGCTTCGAATGTCGAGAGGTTTTAACCGAATTTTCCTGCTGACAGTAGAAACGATTAGCGCGGGGATATTTTTCGTTGAGAATGGGCAGTTCAGGCATTTTTTCTATCGAGCGCGATCGCAATTTTTACCATCGCTGTTTTGACGTGCCGGTGTGCCGTGGCAACAGACACACCGAGATGCTGGGCGACCACTTCCAAAGTCTGTCCGCCATGACGGTGCATTTCGACGGCAATCTGGATGTCTTCGGGCAGGGAGGCGAGCACGTCCTGGGCAATGCGCACTTCATCACAGAACATCGTCGTCTGCTCCGGCGTTTCGGATGGACGCGGAACGATCCAGAATGGTGGATCTTGCGATTGTGCACGCTGTTCGATCTTGCGGCGTTTGACAATGTCGAGGGAAAGATTACGAACGATCCGGTAGAGATAGGTCAATCCCTGACGCGCCGTTTCACCTGCAGAAACCTCGGGCGCGAAGCGCAGATAGGCTTCCTGAACCACATCTTCTGCGGCATCCCTCGATCCAAGTATCCGCGCAGAATAGCTTATCAGTGCGGCTCGATGCCCCCGGAACAATTTTTCAGCTTCGAGGCTCATGTCGAGGCGTTCCTGTTGCTCCGGCTGTCTATCGTGCACGCTGTCTTCCGAAAGCTTTCCGATTGAACTGCATTGATTTGGATAGGTATTTGCAAGGTCGGCTTATCTAACAGCAAAAACATGACTTAGAAAGTCATATTCAGCTTGCCTGCAGCAATTGTGAAGTCCTCTCCTGTTGTACTATTCGAAAAGCCTGGCGTCGGCGTCCGTCGATGCCAGGCTCTGCCAACGTGATTGTGACGCCGAGGCGGCGCTCTTGCCGCCTCGTTTCTGGGAGATGCCTTAAAACGTTTTGGTGATCGACAGTTTGAAATAACGGCCAGGCTCGGAATAATAAGACCGGTTTGTCGAGGTTACCGAAGTGACATCCTTGGTTTCCAGCGCGTCGTAATATTCCTTGTCGAAGAGATTGTAGACGCCGGCCTGAATGCGCAAGCCGTTCAGCTTTTCAGGTGCCCACCATCCGGTGAGATTAAAGATGCCGTAGCCGGGAGCCTTGAAGTTCGCCGTCGAGTTTTCCGAAACGCCCTTGACGCCGATCCAGTCGAGATTGGTGCCCCATGTTTCCTGCGAATATCCGACACCAATGATGGCTTTGAGCGGTGCTACCGAGGCGAGTTGTTCACCGGTTTCGAGATCCTCACCCTTGGCGTAAGCGATCGATGAATGAATCTCAAAACCATTGTCGAAAGCCTTGTGGCCACGTGCTTCGAGGCCGTAGATCCTCACCCGGTCGCGATTGTAATAGCGGTAGGTTCCAATCCTGTAGCCAGTTTCCGAAACCGTTTCTGTGTCGATGAAATTGCGGTATTTGTTGTAGAAACCGGTGATCCTGCCGCCGAGGCTCTCGTCGCCGAGATTTGCGCCAATCTCGAAGCCGTTGCCGAACTCCGATTCGAGATCTGCGTTACCGACCTGTCGGTAGAGAGGGGCATTATCATAGTTGCCATAAAGCTGGTCGGTCGTCGGAGCCTTGAAGCTCATCGCCCACTGCGCAAACAGGGTCACCTGTGGCTGGATTTCCCATTCTGCCCGCAGCTTTGGAGAGAACGCGGAATCACTGACGGTATCAGGTAATCCGTCATACCCGGAATTTGCCTCATACTGCGGCGAAGATTGCGGTTTGTAATTGAAGTAGTCGAAGCGAATGCCGGGCGTCAACGAAACGTTGCTGTTGCCGATCTCGATGCGGTCATCGATGAAAACACCGAACTTCGTGCCATCGACATCGGGCGTGTTGGCCTGATTGGTGTGGTAGTAGGCGCATGCGGACACGTAGGTCGTCGCGCAGCTATCGACGCCGTTGAGGTATTGTTCCGTCGAGAATACGGAAATATCGGTACCGAGCGTTACCTCGTGATTCAGCGCGCCGGTATCGAAGTTGCCGGTGATTGCGCCGACGAACCCGACAGAATTGTTGGTCGTTTCACTGATGCGGCTGTAATCACCAAGCGGTGCTGTCGTGCTGCGGTAGGCGTTGTAGCCTTCGAGGCGTTCCAGTTTCTGATAATAAAGTGACGCCCATGCGCTTTGGACAAGGGCGTCTTCAGCAATGGCGTCATATTTGTAGTCAAGCGAGATACGGTTGCGCCTCGTCTCGGCCAGCGTGTCATATCTCGTGTAGTTGCTGGTATAGGAGCTCTTGGCATCAGTGTCCTTGTCGGTGGTGAAGCGCTCCGCCGTTATGCCGATCTGGTGCCCGCCTTCGAGTTCGTGGCGCAGTTTGAAGAGAAGATTGGTGTTGTGGTAGTCCGCCGGATCGGCGACCGTGCGCGCGCTACCCGTGACATCGTTTGAGCCGTTGGTTTCCTTCTCGTGGCCTTTCTTGTAGCTGCCCTGGAAAAGAACTGACGTGTTGCCGATCTTGCGGGCGACGCCGAGCGAGCCGATGATCGAGTTGTCGGAGCCGTCATAAATCGTTTTGGCGAAGCCTCCCCAGTCTTTCCCGGGCTCGATCAGGTCTTCGGGCTCCAGTGTGCGCAGCAGGACTGCGCCGCCCATTGCCCCCGAACCGGCACGGCTGGAATCAGAGCCACGCAGGATGGAGACGGAGGCGAGGGAGGTGAAGTCATAGCTGTCCGCCGCTCCTCCATAGGCACTCCACACGAAGTCTGAGAGATATGGAATGGCGATGCCATCGATCGTGGTAAGGACGCGATCGTCTTCCAGTCCTCTGATGTTGACGCTCTTGGATGCAGACACAAGGCTGACGCCCGGTTCTGTTGTATCGCCCAGGTTATCGAGGTTCTGGATATCTTTTTTCGCGATGGTCGCTTTGTCCGTCTCTGTCGCAAGAGGTGTGTCGGCGACGGTGCCTTTCACCCGCTTGCCTTTTACCACGATCTTTTCGAGCGTGGTCGCATTGTCTGGGGTTGCCGGCTCCTGCGCAGCCGCTGTTCCAACGACAGCAAGCAGTGCAATTGCAGTGCACGCCTGCAAACGGGAGCGGTATTTGGGAATGACCATTTTATTCCTTTCGAGCGTCTGGGCCTGAAATTTTTCAGAGGCTTCATTTGCGACGCCGGCACATTCCGGGAATGCGGAGACGGTCGAGAATGCTCGCCTGCCGCACACCTAATAAAATCTGAGTAATTCACTCAAGATAGATTTTTCACGAGAAAAATTAGGAAATATTTCTCTGATCAACCTGTTGCGATGCAGCAACAGCCTGCCCATCAGGATCGATATTGGCCCATTTCATGAAGCATCGTTTCGAGAATGCTCGGTCTACAAAGGGACAAAGAAAAAGCCGCGATGTGTGATCGCGGCGTTTTTTGGTATCCGGATTTGGCATGTGGGAGTCAGGCTCGCCTCACCTTCGCGCGGAAATTCAGCCGTTCCCAACGAGCGCGCAGTATGATCAGCGGATTTTGTCAGGAGGCCCAATAAGGCTGGAGAGGATTGCGGTTCTCCGACGACCTCAGGACTTTGCCAATGTCCCGTATCCGGGGCGCTTATATAGGGCGTCTTCGTTCGCGGCGATCTCTGGTGAGTAGACGTCGGCGTCCCAGTCTGCCGGCTGAACTTCAGTGATGGCAATCGACAGGGACGCATCACTTGAGCCGAACACCGTCTTGGCGGCTTCAACCACCTTTGCAGCGAACTCCTGTTTCTGTTCCTCTGTCCGGCCAGGAAACATTTTTACGGCGATATGCGGCATTTTGATTCCAATCGTCTGGTGCTTGGTGACTGAGTGATTGAATACGCAAGAACGGGGTCATCGACAATCGACGTCAACGTAGACCTGGACCCGCAGTGATAAGATGGCAAGTGGCGTGCTCCGGCGGTCTTCAGCCGATGTGGAAGACCTCGGCATTGTCCTGGTGTTCCCGCAACCCCTTGTAGGATGCATGGCGAAGTTTTCTGTCTTCAGTCCAGGCCCGGAACTCGATCTCGGCGATCAGCGTCGGCTCGACCCAGATGATGTCGGCCTCTTCGGACAAGGCCACAGGCGGCTGCTTGCCTTTCCAGCGCAGGATATCGAGCATCTTGCGCAGTTTGACGGCCTGCGCCTGGTTGAAGCCTGTTCCGACGCTGCCGACGTAAACGAGTTCATCGTCACGGTAGGCCGCAAGTGCCAGCGACGCAAAGCCGGCAGGGGAGGCTGCTGAAGCCTGATAGCCGATGATGAAAAATGCTTCGCTCTCGATACACTTGAGCTTTATCCAGTCACCGGTCCGGCCAGAGCGATAGGGCTGATCATTACGCTTGCCGACAATGCCTTCAAGCCCGAAGCGACCGGCATGTTCGAGCAGTGCGACAGGATCGGCGTCGATGGTTTCTGAAAGGCGGATGGCACCATCGTGACCTTTCAAAGCTTCTTCCAGCAGGTGCCTGCGCGAGCGATATTCCATGTTTCGCAGGTCATGGCCGTCGAGATAGAGGAGATCGAACACGTAAAGAGTGGCGTTGGAAGCGCGGTTACCGGGCCGTTTGCCCGAGGCGCCAAGCGACTGCTGCAACATGCCGAAGTCTGAGCGCCCGTCATCGTCCAGGAGAACCGCCTCGCCATCAATGATCATCGATGCCGGTCCAAGCGCCTTTGCCGCTTCTTGAATGGCTGGAAAACGGTGCGTCCAGTCATGGCCATTGCGTGTCAGGATGCGTACGTGCTGCGCATCAATATGGACCATCAGGCGATAACCATCCCATTTCACTTCCCACGACCATTCTGATCCTTTGGGAGGGCGATCTTTCAACTGCGCAAGCGCCGGCTCAACGCGATCAGGCATTGGTTCGAAAGGAAACTGGGGTTGGGCTGGATTGCGCTTCTTGCGCGGCCGTGAACGGA
This sequence comes from Agrobacterium tumefaciens, assembly GCA_025559845.1. Lineage (NCBI taxonomy): Bacteria > Pseudomonadati > Pseudomonadota > Alphaproteobacteria > Hyphomicrobiales > Rhizobiaceae > Agrobacterium > Agrobacterium tumefaciens. Next base: position 885,148 of record CP048470.1, on the reverse strand, counting down.
CCGAGGCGTCGGTATCACGAAGGAGCGGTTTGGATCTCGGAGACTTCGTCATGCGGTGATTTCAACAGACAAATCTTAAGAACAATGTGACGCTTCGCAATTTATCCTTTTTTTCAGCCATGCACATCAAAGAACCAGCTTGGGTGCTAGGTTTTCCTTTTAGGGAGACTATCGCAGGTGCCGCGCGGGAACCTCAATCCACCCTTGTTCAGCTTCCGTTTTTTGCTTCGGAACCAAATGTGTGGATCTGCGTTCATTTTGCAGCCAAGCAATTCCCCCGTCCCCCTCAGATGCTTGGCTGAGAAAGAGGCACGGCTTTGTAAACGCCGTGCCTCTTTACGTTTTGGCCAATTTCATTCGCGTGGCGGCTGTGGGAGGGAGTGAATCATCCATGCTAAGTCTGTATCAGTCCAACTGGCGCTCGAAGTCCCGCCGTTGCCTCGGCAGACATCTCTTGCCTTCGCAACGCGAACCATGAGAGGTTCGCGCCCATGATTTTGACCATTGCCATTGCGGGTTATCGTTCGCTTCGCAATCTCATCTTGCCGCTCGAAAAGCTGACCGTCGTGACGGGTGCCAATGGTTCGGGCAAGTCGAGTTTCTATCGTGCACTGAAATTGCTTGCCGATGTTGCACAGGGCAGGGCGATTGCGTCGCTTGCTGCAGAAGGCGGGCTGCAATCAACGCTCTGGGCCGGGCCGGAGGTATTTTCCCGCGGCATGAAGGATGGCAGCGTGCCCCTGCAGGGAACGGTCCGGAAAAATCCCGTCGCCCTGAAACTCGGGTTTGCTTCTGACGACTACGGTTATGCGATCGATCTTGGGTTGCCGGTGCCGCCACCGCCGCCGAGCTATTTTTCACTCGATCCCGCCATTAAGGCCGAGGCGGTCTGGGCAGGGGAGGTTTTAAGCCGTCGGAATGTTTTCGCCGAACGTACAGGGCCGGTTGTTTCTGTGCTTTCAACGAGTGGCAAGCGCCAAGTGCTGTTGCACGATCTCTCTTCATTCGAAAGCATGATGACACAGTCGGCAGACCCGAAGAACCTTCCTGAGCTGCTTTACCTGCGTGCCAGGATGAGTGGCTGGCGTTTTTATGACCATTTTCGCACCGATCCGCATGCGCCCGTCCGGCAAATGCAGGTTGGAACCAGAACCCCTGTTCTGTCATCCGATGGAGCCGATCTGGCTGCAGCGGTTGCCACCATCCTGGAGATCGGGGATGCGCAAGGCTTCCATGCCGCGATTGAAGACGCATTTCCCGGTAGCTTGATCGAGATCAAAGAAGAGCGCGGGCGCTTCGAGCTCATGATGGGGCAGCGAGGTTTGTTGCGGCCATTGTCGACTGCCGAACTGTCAGACGGCACTTTGAGATATCTCTTGCTCGTTGCTGCACTCATGACACCGCGCCCGCCGACATTGATGGTGCTGAACGAGCCTGAAACCAGCCTGCATCCAAGCCTGCTAGCGCCGCTTGCCCGCCTGATTATGCTCGCGTGTCAGCGATCGCAGATCGTTGTCGTATCCCACGCTGACGAACTGGTATCGCAACTCGGTGATGAGGGAAGCGCCTCGATGATAAGGCTGACCAAGGTGCTTGGTGAAACGGTGGCAGTGGATGTCGAGGCGCCGGCCTGGGCATGGCCGGCGCGCTGAGGACCTGTCCATGTCACGCCCGTAATTGTGGTCCGGAAAAAACGATCCTTCGGCGCGAGCACCAAATCTCAACGTGGGCCGGCTGCGATTGACCGGCCCGACATTTTGAAAGAGACGATTTAGTTGGCTGTCGCCTCGATCTCGACCTTGTCGAGAAGGACCATGGGATCCTGAGATGCTGCAACAAGGTCAAACACGCCAAGGCCATTGGGGCCCTTCGCGCGGGCTGTCATGTTCAGGGTTCCAGGGGTGCCTATGAAGCGCAGAACGGCCTCGGTAACACCCTGCAGGTTTGGTCGCTCGCTTGCAGCTTGCTGCAATCCTATCGTGGCGACCATCGTCAGGGCTCCCCGCGCCTGTTCTTCCGTCATGCCATTTTCTGCAGCAAAGAGCTTGATACCCTTGGCAATCAGCCCTTCATCCTTGACAGTCAACTTTGCCTCGCGACCGGCGAGACCGAAAAGAGCTGCCTGAATGCGGTTGGTATCAAGCGAGAAAAACTCCTCGGTAAAACCGCTGACCAGCCCGGAAAAATTGACGCTGCCGATATCCTTGCCATCAAGAGATATTTCCCGGATCACCAGGTTTTTGTTCGCTTCGTCCCAGCTTGCGGAGAGCGCGTAGGAAAGGGTCAGCGTTTCCAGGCCGAGTTTACGTAACTGAACAAATGCCTCATCCGTGGTGTCCTCGGGGATTGGAAGACTGAGATCTTCCTGCTTGATAACAATATCGCTCGGAATACCATTATGAGGTTTGGTCAGTGCCATCTCATAGTTCTTGAGCGTAAATCTAATGCGCTCGGGTGCAGCGACAGACGTTTCCTCTTGTTCCGCTGAGCTATCCTGCTGAGGATTGGCGACATCCGCATTAATGCCTGAAACGCGAATGGTGCCTAACTCCGGGATCAGTTCGTTGAACGGAAAATTCTGAATTTCCTGGGCGTTGAGGCCCGCAAGCTTGTAAAGACCCTCAAGCGTCGAGCTCCAGTTGAAACCGTTGAGGCTTGCCTCAGCAATCTCGATCGTGTCGTCGCCCGAGCCCACGGACATGCCGTTCATGGCCATGTTGAGCTTGCGGCTGTCCAGCTGGAAAGATATGTTGTCAATCGACAGTTTTATCCGTTTCCCGGCTTCTTCACTCGCACTTTCAGGTGCATCTGCCTTGAAACCCAGAAACTCGATGTCGTTTTGGCCAATCATGTCGAAAAGCGACATGACTCTTGAGAAAAATTCCTGCCGTTCCTGCGGCGATAGCTCTTCGGGCTTTGTCGTTTTCGTGAGGGACTGCAGCGTGTCCAGAAGAGGTTCGGACCGCATGCGCAGGCTCAAACCCTTGCTGCGCATTTCGTCATAGCTGAATTTGCTGTTTCCGTCGGATACGACGATAGCCTTGACGGAGAGCGGTCCGTAGAGGAGCTTTGGTTCCTTGTCGTCGGCACCAGCTTTTTCGGTATATAGCCTCGTCATGAAGCCTGCGTCAAAATCCTGGCCGGATACAGCGCCTGTCGTGACAGCCAAATTTGTTTTGCCCGTCGTGTCACTTTCCGGGATCGTCATGACGATATCAAAGTTGGCGTTGTCCGCAGAATATTGCGCAATCTTCCCTTTGACGATGTCCGCGAGAACTACGTTTTTGTAGACGGTCTTTTGGCTGGTATTCGCAACAGACTGAGTGACGGTGACTTCGGGGATAGAAACCCGCTTTGCCGTGAAGCTCTCCATGCGCTCTGCTGCCGAAAGAGCAACGTCGTGTTCATTGGCCCCGTTGAGAAGAGCGTTATCGACGTTTAATTCCTCAATGCGCACATTGGGCATGGAGACATTGCTGGTGGGCATGGAGATGTCCACACCGTTCAATTCCAGCTCGCTTTTCAAAAATAGCAGCTTCTGCCGGCCGTCAACTGCTGCAATGCGGATACTGGTGCCGTCGGCAAGAGGGAGCGTCAGATTGCGCAGATGAACTCTCCCAAGGAAATCAACCGTGACGGCATCGGCCTTGCCCCCATTGAGGGCAACGAATTCGCTGACCTTGCCTTCGTAGATGGTCTTTGCTCCGACAACGCCCGCAGTAGCGATCGCGACGACTGCGACGGCTGCCCATAGTGCCTTGCGCCGGCGCTTGCCGGCCTGGTTGTTTACCTGTTCCACGCAACTGCCCTTTTTCGACGTGAATTGAGACTGTGCGTCTTTTAGGCACGCCAAGGTTGCTTCGCAAGTCTTGGGCCGACGAAATATGGACTACCTCATTGGTGGCCAAGCGATTGTTTTTGAAGACGTTACGGTGTCGGGACTTAAGGTGGAGGAAACCCTGCCAGCGTCCGGTGGCGAACTGGAACGACAGCTCTCCGGGCATGAGATCATGGCGCCAGAAGTCCGGGCGAGGGGTGCTGCGGTCTTGCGTCAAAGCACAAAACCGCAGAGTGCCGTCAGGCCGAGAACTTCACGGTCACGCCGCGCTGACGGAAATACGCCTGCATCAGCTTGCGTCCAGAGCGATTGTTATGGGCGAGCCTTGCCGGGTCGAAGATGGCTTCCTTGGCGCCTTCGCGTGCCAGTGCCACCTTGAGGGCCGCAATATGTTCATCGATGCCGGCATTGTCCGATTGGATCGATGCGTAAATTTTCTCAACTGTTTCGGCGACGGTTGGTTCGCTCACGGTGGTATCCTCTCTTTGTTCAAACTGGCCGGATATCACAAATTTTCCCATTGGTATGCCTGCATTTGATCCGCCTGCTTTAAGGTATAACCGGGATGCTTTTTATAACTCATCCCGGGTGGTGTTCGTGGGTTATAGCAAAAGTGTCTATAACTCATCGGCGGGAACGGACCGCGCGTCGATTGGCCGGACGTAAGTCAAGACGACGTGAGCTTGGGGCCGGGCACAGCGACAGAGCTGTTGGCTATCAGATGCAATGTCGCGTGTTTTCTTTAAGCTCCAAGCAATCTCGACCTCCCCCAGACAACGCCGTTGTGGGTAAGCACCGGCTTCCCAATGACATTGCCGCTCGATTGGCGTATCGGAGGCTTTGGCAAATACTTTCGTACGATTCACGCCTCAAAGCTTGCGCTGAGGGGTTGGTGACCTGCGCTTCGGTATGGCCAATCATCTTATCTTCCGATCCGGACATGATCATAAGAAGCTTCGGGCGGACAAACATCAGGGGGTAGACACATGAGCGATACGGGCGGGTATTTTCCGCGGTGGCGACTGAAAACGGAAGGGCGCATCCTGCCTGATGAGCGTTTGCCGGCCGGACAGACCATTGTGCTGGGTTTGCAGCATGTCGTCGCGATGTTTGGCTCGACCGTTCTGGCGCCGATCCTGATGGGCTTTGACCCGAATGTATCGATCCTGTTTTCCGGCATCGCCACGCTGATCTTCTTCGTTGCTGTCGGCGGCCGTGTACCGAGCTATCTCGGTTCGTCTTTCGGCTTTATCGGTCCCGTTCTCGTGGCGACGGGCGCTGCGGTTGGCGTTGCCAATCCCAACATCGGAGTTGCGCTTGGAGGGATCATTGCGGCCGGGGCGCTCTACGCGCTGATCGGTGTGATCGTCATGGTTGCCGGTCATCGCTGGATCGAACGGCTGATGCCGCCGGTGCTGACAGGCGCGATTGTCGCCGCCATCGGTCTGGTGCTTGCGCCGATCGCCATTTCGAGCGCATCGGGCGTGGGGCCGGCGACGCCTGATGGCAATCAGTTCTCGCGCTGGATCGCCATCATCACATTCGCAGCCGTGGGTCTCGTCGCCGTCTATGCGCCGGGCATGACACGTCGCTTGCCGATCCTGATTGGCGGCGCGATCGGTTACATTGCCTACCTCGTGTTTGCAAACGGCATGGGATATGGCGCAGCGGTTGATTTTTCAGGTGTTGCGGCGGCCTCATGGTTCGGCATGCCGACATTCACCGCGCCAGTGTTCACCGCTTCGGCGATCACACTGATCGCTCCTGTTGTTATCATTCTCGTGGCGGAAAACCTCGGTCATATCAAGGCGATTGGCGCGATGACAGGTCGCAATCTTGATCCCTATCTCGGTCGGGCCTTTATTGGTGATGGTGTCGCGACCATGGTGTCGGGCGCATTCGGTGCAACCGGCATGACGACCTATGCGGAGAACATGGGGGTGATGGCCGTCACCCGCATTTTCTCGACGCTTGTCTTCCTCGTTGCTGCGGCTGTAGCCATCCTGCTTGGTTTTTCACCGAAGTTCGGCGCGCTGATCCAGACCATTCCGGGCCCTGTCCTCGGTGGTCTTTCCATCGTTGTTTTCGGCCTTATCGCCGCAACGGCTGGCCGTATCTGGGTGGAAAACAAGGTTGATTTTGCAGAGCCTCGCAACCTCATCACCGTTGGCGTTGCACTGGTCCTTGGTGCGGGCAATTTCAAGCTCGATATTGCAGGCTTTACGCTTGATGGCATTGGTACGGCAACGATCGGCGCGATCGTTCTTTACCATGCGCTTGGATTTGCCGGTTCGCGCGACGGCAACGACCGTATTGCCTGATTGAGCAAAGCGCACTCCCTGTTGAGATAACGGGGAGTACGTTTCTGACATCGGCCCTGGAAAGCCTTGCGACCTTTCCGGATCCACTGGTCGTAGATCATTGCCGTTTCGAGCTGGAAACGGCGATGATCATGGCGCATTGCGCTTTTTCAACTTTCCGTCAATCGCCCACATTACAAATCAGCTGTTGATTGCTACGATATTTGGATAACTCAAACATAAACATTGATGCGCTTGGGGGACGACATGCGAAATCATTTGGTTCGTGCAGAGTTGCTGAGGGTGCCGAGGACTGTTCTGGAGGAAGCGGCGGTCTTTAGCTGGATTGTGCAGGAAAACCGTTTTTGCGGTGACGAGAACTTTGCGAAGATATTCGGTATGGACAAGGCAAAGGTGGCTGCCGGACTACCGATCGAGGAGTTCCTCGATCGCGTCAATCCCGCTGAACGACCCCGTGTTGCCAAATCAGTCCACCACTCGCTGGTGACAAGTGAACCATGTACTCAAGACTATGAGATATGGCGAAAGGACGGGTCGAGGGTTGAGGTTTCTGCCGTGGCGCGGTGTTTCCGTGACGAAACGGGAGAACCGGTTGAATATATCGGGTGTATGTACCCGCACCGGGACAGTTTCTCAGACTACGAAACTCTGAAACTTCAATGCCTGGATCTTATCGACCTCTCTCAGTCTCTTGGCGATCACCTTTTAAAGAAGGACGCGCTCAGACTGGCACTTGCGGCTGTTGAAGAGGTATTCCCAGAAGATTCGGATCGAAAGATTTTGCATTGAAAACAAGAACCATTGGGCTCTGAGTTTTGATATGGAGCCGGATAGTGCGCGATGAAAACGGCCAGGGTCCCGGGAGTTCGCTTCCAAAAGTGCAGGGATCAATCGGGACGCGTTTCGCCGTTCGAGTATTCGCTGCCGCGTAGTCAGTTCGCCTGCTTCAGTCGTGCGGATGTTTGTGAATGGGATCGATCCAGTAGACGGTTTCCGGCTTTTCAACCGGCTCGATGTCCGTGATGTTTACGACGACGGCTTCATTGTCAGACCGTACCAGAACGCATTCCAGAACATTCTCCGGATCGGCGTTGATTTCCTGATGTGGCACAAAGGGCGGTACAAAGATGAAATCCCCGGGGCCCGCTTCTGCGGTGAATTCGAGCTTCTCGCCCCAGCGCATCCTTGCCTTGCCGCGCACAACGAAGATGACGCTCTCCAACGCGCCGTGGTGATGAACACCTGTCTTTGCGTTAGGTTCAATGGCAACCGTGCCCGCCCATATCTTTTGCGCGCCAACCCGGGCATGGTTGATGGCGGCCTGACGAAACATGCCCGGTGTCTGGGCCGTGTTCGGGTCCAGCCGATCGCCTTTGATGACCTGAACTCCATCATGCTTCCAGCGCGGTTCATCGTGGTGGTGGTCATGATCATGGTGATCGGTCATCGTCGTTGCTCCTCCGCATCAATGGTTCAAGAGACTGTCACGAAAATGCCCGTGCTCATATGCCTTTCGAACGATACCATGAAGTTCCAATATCTCGGCTGTTTCATTCATCGATCAAACGGTTCTCCGAGCGATGCAACCCCGTTCAGTTTGAGAAGGCGCCGGTCTGCCGAGATGATGCCGAGCACGATAATTGTGACGAGATAGGGCAGGCTGGAGAGCAGTTGTGAAGGCAGATGCACACCGGTCGCCTGTGCCGCCAGTCCTGTCAACGAGACAGCGCCGAAGAGGCATGCGCCGAGGAAGACGCGCCCGGTCAGCCACGTGCCGAACACGACAAGTGCAATCGCGATCCAGCCGCGGCCGGCAATCATTCCGTCGGCCCAGAGCGGGGTGTAGACGACCGCAGCGTAGGCACCGGCAAAACCTGCCATCAGCCCCCCGAAGACGATTGCAGCAAGACGCACGGAGATGACGGAGTAACCGATTGCATGTGCGGCTTTGGGATTTTCGCCGACTGCACGGATCACCAGTCCGGCTTTCGTTTTTGAAAGCACAAACCAGACGCCCAAGGTCGCCAGCAATGCTGCCCAAACGGCAATGTCCTGGACAAAAAGTCCACCGATGACAGGAAGGTCCGAAAGCCCCGGGAACGCAAGCTTGGGCAGGCCCCTGACGGTCAGGCTTTCGTAGCTTTTGCCAAACAGGGCTGAAAGACCCTGACCGAGAATGCCGATAGCAAGGCCCGTCGCTACCTGATTGGCCCGGATGCCAAGTACGACAAAGGCAAAGATGAGCGACAGGAGGGCTGCACCCAGTCCCCCGGCTATAAAACCAAGCAGATGCCCGCCACCATGATAGACGACCATGAAGGCGATTACGGCGCCGAGTGCCATCAAACCCTCGACCCCTAGATTGAGAACACCGGCCCGTTCGACGACGAGTTCTCCAAGTGCAGCGAGGAGAAACGGTGTTGCCGCCGCCAGCATGCCGGCCACGATGAATTCGATACCGTTCATAATGGTCTCCAGGTCATGAGGTTCTCGGGCGCGTCGGGTGAGGCCATTCCAGCCGGTAGCGAACAAAGGCAACGGCGATCAGATAGGCAAGCAGCAACGACCCTTGAAAGACGCGGACGGCCGCGACGGGCAGATCTGCTGAAACCATGGCGTTGTCGCCGCCGATATAAAGGGCTGCCATGAAGAGCGAGGAGAAGATGATGCCGATTGGATGGAGGCCACCGAGATAGGCGACAATAATCGCTGCGTAACCGTACCCGGTTGCGATCGAGCGCTGGAGCTGGCCAATCGGACCTGCGACTTCTGCCGCACCTGCAAGGCCTGCCGCAAACCCGCCAATCAGTAGTGACAGCCAGATTGCGCGCTTTTCGGAAAAGCCGGCGTATCCTGCCGCCCGTGGGGCAAGTCCCCCAACCTGCAGCTTGAACCCCATGAAACTCTTTTGCATGAAGATCCAGGCGGCAAGCGAGAGCGCCAGTGCAATGATCAAGGAGACGTTGACACGCGTTCCCTCGATCAGAGTTGGAACCATGGCGTCGTACTGGAACATCACCGACTGCGGAAAATTGAAGCCGTTCGGGTCTTTCCACGGCCCAAGCAGCAAATAATAGAGCAATTGTGCTGCGACGAGGCTCAGCATCAGCGACACCAGAATCTCGTTTGCATTCAGCCTCGCGCGCCAGAATGCCGTGATCGAGGCCCAAAGCGCGCCGCCGATTGCGCCGCAAAGAAGCATCGTCGGCCAGATCCAGGCGCCTTCCGCATCCGGATACCAGATCGGGATTGCGGACGCGAAGATTGCGCCGAGGATGAACTGTCCCTCAGCACCGATATTAAAGACCTTGGCGCGAAAGCCGATGGCGAGCCCCTGCGCGATGAACAGAAGCGGTCCCATTTTCAAGAGAACTTCAGAGAACGAGGACCACGAAATAAAGGGTTCCAGCAACATGGCGTGCATGACGGCAACGGGGTCTCGCCCCATCGTTACGTAAAGCCCGATGTTCAGCACGATCGCGGTTGCAAGTGCAATGACTGGAGAAAGGACGGTCGCCGTGAGGGAAGCACGCTCGCGACGAACGAAAGAGGGGAGAAACTGGAAAGCCGATTTGCTCATGAGGCGATTTTTTCGGAGGGAGTTTGCGCGCCGATCATGTAACGACCGATTTCCTCGGGTTTGGTCTCGCTGGTGACGAGCGGTGGACTGAGGGTTCCGTGATTGAGAACCTGGATCTTGTCGGACAGTTCGAAGAGTTCTTCCAGTTCTTCTGAAATCACCAGGATTGCCATGCCTTCGTTGCGAAGACGGACGAGCTTCTGTCGAATGGCGGATGTGGCACCAATATCGACACCCCAGGTAGGCTGGGCGACGAAAAGCACTTTTGGTGCCAGCATGATTTCGCGGCCGACGATGAATTTCTGAAGGTTGCCTCCAGACAATGCACCGGCTTCAGCCCCCGGTCCGGAAGTTCTGACGTCGTAGTCGCGAATGCAGGTCTCCGCAAACGCCTTGGCGTTCTGTCTGACAACGAGCCCGCTACGAAGCAGTTTCAGTGGATGAGCCGTCAGAAGGCCGTTTGAGGTCAGGGACATTTCCGGGACTGCTCCGCGGCCGAGGCGGTCTTCCGGGACAAATGCAAAGCCAAGTTTTCGGCGAGCAGCGGCGCCAAGCTGGCCGACATCACGACCCATCATGAAGATCCGGTCGTGATCATGCCTGCCAAGCCGTGTCTCGCCGGAGATCAGGGCTGCAAGTTCGCTTTGACCATTTCCGGAAATCCCGGCAATGCCGAGAATTTCTCCTGCGCGAAGGCTAAGGCTTATTTTCGAAAGCTGGACGGCGAAGGGATCATCGGGAGTGTAATCGAGCCCGATCAACTCCAGGCGTGTCTCGCCAACCGAGTTGGGCGCGGCAGGCGTCGGTTCCGGCATGTCGCGCCCGATCATCATGCGGGCTAACTCATGGGCGTCGTGCTGGCGCGGATCGACATTGCCGGTGACCTCGCCAGCGCGCAGGATTGTCGCCCGGTCGCAAAGCGAGCGGATTTCTTCAAGTTTGTGGGAGATAAAGAGGATTGAAACGCCACGGTCGCGCAGGCGTCGAAGTGTTTTGAAGAGTTTTTCAACTGCCTGTGGCGGCAGTACCGAGGTTGGCTCATCAAGGATCAGGAGCTTCGGGTCGGTCATCAGGCAGCGAATGATTTCGACGCGTTGCCGCTCTCCAACCGACAGCGCGTGCACATGCGCCAGAGGATCGACCTCCAGTCCGAAATCGCGGCCGAGTTCGCGCATACGCGCGGCAAGGTCTGCTTTTTTTCCGGACATGACAAGCTGGATGTTTTCCACCACCGTCAGCGTTTCAAACAGCGAAAAATGCTGGAAAACCATGCCGATTCCACGGCGTCTTGCTTCAGCCGGCGAGGCAATCGTGATTGCCTCGCCGTTCCATGAAAGGCTCCCGTCGTCCGGCTGCTCAACGCCATAGATCAGTTTCATCAAAGTCGATTTGCCAGCCCCGTTTTCACCGAGGATTGCGTGGATCGACTGGGGAGCGACATCGAGATCGATCGCCTTGTTGGCACTGATCTGTCCGTAGCTCTTCGAGACGCTGCGAAGCGACAGGAGTGGTGTTGTCATTGCATTACTTCGGAAGCGGCGTGGTAACGCCCTTGACGTGCCAGTTCATCGCAACGATCTCGCCATCCGACAGTGTCGTGCCGGCTTTGACGCCCTCGCTGCCATCGGCCTTGGTGATCGGGCCGGTGAAGGGCGAGAAGCTGCCATCGGCGATCTTTGCCTCGAGTTCCTTGATTTTCGCCATCGTGTCGGCGGGGATATCCGGGTTCCAGTCCACCACCTCGACAACCTTGTCGGCAACACCGAGGAAGGCATTTGCACCCTTGAATGTCCCGGCAAAATGGGCCTCGACCGAAGCCTTGAAGAACGGCGACCAGTCGGTTGCGACGCAGCCGAGATATGTTTTCGGCGCGTATTTCTTCATCGAGGAATTGAGGTTGAAGGAATAGACGCCCGCTTCTTCGCAGGCCGCGACCACAGACGGCGTATCCTGGGCATTGGAGAAGATCACATCACATTTTTGCGCCATCAGCGCTTTCGCTGCTTCCTGCTCCTTGGCCGGGTCGAACCATGAATTGACCCAGACAACCGACACTTCAATGTCCGGCTTGACCGCCTGGGCGCCAAGCGTGAAGGCGTTGATCGACGTGATCAGCTCCGGAATGGCGAAGGCCGAGACAGAACCGATCTTGCCGGTTTTGGAGACTGCGGCTGCCGCCATGCCGAGGAGATAGGTCCCCTGGAAATACTTGGCTGCAAACGGCGAGAAGTTCGGCGCAACCTGGAAGCCGGATGCATGCAGAACGGTGACTTTCTTATCACGGCGTGCGACCTGCAACGCTCCATTCTGATAACCAAAGGAACCGGCGATCAGGAACTTGTTCCCGTCGGCCACAGTCTTGGTCATGATGCGATCGGCATCCGGGCCTTCGGCGATGTTTTCGATGACGGTGACTTTCACCTTGTCGCCAAACGCAGTTTTGACTGGCTCGAGGCCGGCTGCAAGAGCGTGGCCCCAGCCGACATCGCCGACCGGAGAGGGGACGACGAGTGTAATGCCGAGCGGCTCGTCAGCCGCAAATGCGGCGCGGCCGCCGAAAGCGCCAGCCAGACCAGTGGCGGCGGCAGCCTGCATCAGGTTTCTGCGGGTCAAAGTGGTCATTGTGTTCTTCCCTCTTTTGGTTCTTAGAATTCGATGGTGGCAAGTGCGGCTTCGGCATCCGCCGACAGTTTTTGTTCGTCGAGACCGATAAATTCGCCTTTCTGCCAGACAATCTTGCCGTTGATCATCGTCATGTCCGTCGTCGAGCCGATGCCGACACGCGGAATGAGGCTGAGCGGGTCATGTCGTGTGCCGACATAATCCAAGCGGCGGGTGTCGAGGGCAAAAAGATCGGCAGCCATTCCAGGGGCCAGGCGACCAATGTCCTTGCGGCCAAGCAGGCTTGCGCCCCCCGTCGTGCCGTATCCAAGAAAATCGACAGGCGCCGGGACCGGATGCTGGCGCGTTGATGAGACGAGGCATTGCAGCATGTAGGCGGAGTGCAGGCAGTGCATCAGGTTTGAATTGTCGTTGGATGCAGCACCATCGCAGCCAAGCCCGACACGCAGGCCGAACGCCGCCATTGCGGGAATGTCGGTCACTTCTGCACCCACGAGATAGACGGGTTCAGGGCAATGGGCGACACCCGTGCCGCTTGCCGCCATTGTCTTCAGCTCATCATGGGTAAGCTCCCAGCAATGGGCGTAGAAGGCATCGGGGCCGGCGAAGCCGATTTTCTCGAGATAATCGACGGTGCGCAGTCCGTGGCGTGCCTTGATGACTTCGCTTTCGCCTTCACCGACATGGGTGTGAAGAAAAACGCCACGATCGCGCGCGAGTGCGACCGATTCCACGAAGGTCTCGCGATAGGAGTTGACCGGCTGGCATGGGGATACGACCACCTGACGCATGCTGAATGGATTGGCGTCGTGATAGGTGTCAATCAACCGCGTGCAATCACCAATGAATTCGTCGGTCGTTTCAAGCATCTCGTCGGGAATGGTCGAGCCTTCCGACTTTGGCAGGGTATTGCCGCCACGGCCGGCATGAAACCGCATGCCGAACAGATCCGCTGCTTCGAATTGCCGATCAATGAGCCGCCGGCCGGCGTGGCGTGGGAAGTTGTACTGGTGATCGAACGCCGTTGTGCAGCCGTGCTTGATCAGCTCCGCCATTGCCGTCACAGAAGAATGATAGAAGCAGTCTTCTGTCAGGCGGGAGAAGACAGGGTAGATGCGGTCGAGCCATTCGATGACCGAGAGTTTCGTCCAGTCGAGATCGGCGCGGTTGCGTACGAAGCACTGGAAGAAGTGGTGATGCGTGTTGATGAGGCCCGGGTAGACGAACCAACCTGTGGCGTCGTGAATGAGCGTGTCTTCGGGGAGGTCCTTGAGCCCGAGGTCTGGACCAATCGCTTTGATAGCTGGTCCTTCGGTCAAAAGATCGACATCGCGGTGCACGACAGGGCCAGTTCCGTCATCAACGACGACGGCTGCGCAATTCCTGAAAAGATATCCGGCCATATTACGCCGTCTCCGACTGGATTTCCGGCTCTGGCTTCAGTTCATGCAGCCGGTGAATGCCAGGCATTTCAATAAATCCGGGAAGTGAGCGGAGCGCGCGCGACCAGAGCCGGATCGTGGGGTAGGGATCGAGCGAGACATTGCCGTCTGGTGCGAGCGCCACGTAGGGAAAGCAGGCGATGTCAGCGATCGTTGGCCGGTCACCAGCAAGAAAGCGATGGCCTCGGATGGCCTGTTCGGCAAGCCCGGCCTCAAGCTCACGAAGGGCTGTGATCCCTGCCTTCTGCAAGGCATCGATGTTGCCGGGGACGAGGAGCATCTGATGAAGGCGCGCGCCACCAAGGCTCGATGTCAGCCTAGCGGAAAATGCGAGCCATTGCTGGGTACGCGCAGTCTCTTCTGCGCTGCCGTTACCCAACCATTCCGGTGCAGCAGATGCGGCAATGTAGGCAAGCATGGCGGACGATTCCGTCAAAAGCAGATCATCGTCTGCAAGGATCGGGATCGTACCAGCCGGATTGATCGCCAGCATTGCCGGGCTGCGGTGCTCGGCGCCCGGATGAAAGTCCACCGGACTGATGTCGAGTTTGACACCAGCAAGTGCCGCCATCAGGCGGACCTTGTAGCAGCTCGGAGAAAGAATGTAGTCGTAAAGCTTCATTGCGCCACCAACTGCGCGCCGTAGGTATAGTTGTGGCGCTTCAACCAGCGCCGATAGGCGACCGAAGTAAGGTCGGCCCGTGTCGGGATTTCCTTACCTGGATCAAGCGGCAGCAGGGTTGGGATCTGATTTTCGAGGATTGATCGGTCCTGCAGGAAGATGGTCTGCTGGAAGTGGATGAGATCCGTCATCGGTGTTTCGTCATCAAAGAGCGCCATCCACGGCCAGACGTCGCAGACATCCTCTGCAAGCGGCTGTACGAAAAGTGTAATGACGTCCCACTCCGTCGGTCGTGGTGGACAGGTCTTGTAAAGGACCGAGCAGGTCGGTGCAGGTACACGGTACATGTATTCAGTGGTGATGCCGCCGCTTGCTGATTTCGCGGCCTGCGGCTGATAGAACTTCACCTGTGTGGCCCACACTTCGTCTGCATCTTCGCGGATTTCGACCTTGTAGTTCTCGACCTCCGTGTGGGGTTCGGAACCTAGAATGTCGGTGTGAACAAAGGGAAAGTGGGCGATGTCGAGAAAGTTCTCGACCGCCCGAAGCGGCGAGCAGCGCACGCGTACGACACCAACCTCAACCAGTCTCCGACCCGGCTGATCTGCCTCGGGGATCGGAAATAACTCATGGGTTGGTTTTCCAAGCGATGCCCAGATATGTCCATAGCGGACACAGACAGAAAGGTTGCGGCCTGTACTGTCCGTAACAAGCGCCTTCCCCTTGCTATCAAGCGCAACGGTGATCGGTTCGCCCATCAGCATTGTGGCACGGCCGCCGTTGGTCGTCTGGCTGAAAAGGCCTACGGGATACCATTCGTCGAGCATACCCATCTTTGTCATGCCGCAACTCCCTGGCTGGCCAGCGCTTCGGCCTGACGGCGGAGTGCTTCGGCGGTGCGCGATGCGCCTATTCGCGAGGCGGGACCAGTGTCGTCTGCGACCAGCACATGCATCAGCGTTTCGCCATTGCCCTGGTCGGAGAGCAGCAGACAGAGGCTGCCATCTTGCGTGGAAAGCACGCCGTCTGCATCAATCTTCGCTCCAGTTGCTGTTTGTATCGCCTCGAGGTCGGCAGCGACAGAGATCGAACGGAGTGGGACGAGGCCCTGAAGACGCGGTGGATCAGCCGGAGGCTTTACGGTTGCGGCCCAGATGACGCCATCCTGCTCTGTGACCGTGAAGGTCGCAACCCGTATGCTGTCAGGTGGCACAAGGCCTGGATGAGCCGGAATCTTGAGACAGTTTCCTTCCTGACCGTAACTCCAGCCGTGATAGATGCAGGATAAAGATTCCCCACGGACGAAACCGTGAGACAGGCGCATGCCGCGATGAGGACATCGATCCGCAGATGCCGATACACGACCGGACGCGCTGCGCCATAGGGCAACTGTTTCTGTCCCAAGTCGGGCCGGCATGACGGCGAGGGGAGGAAGGTCGGAAGACAGGGCGACCGGCGTCCAACAGCCTGTCGTATCGCAAGACATGATCAAACTTTCTTAGATAGGTCAGTAATTTATCGGTGTTCCCGAAGACCTCGCACTTCGGGCAGGATGTGTCATGGAGACGAGGTTTGCACAAATATTGCTCAATGGCAATATTGGGTCAAATAAGATGCACAGGTGTTTTGTCCTGCCAGATACGGATGAGTTCATGTCATGTCATGTCAGGGCAGGTGCCGGCGCTCGATTGTCTCGACCCAGACGTCAATCGGGCCGAGGGAGCAGCCCATTTCCATCATATCGATGAGCTCCTCCGGGCCGGAGAGGTCCATGACAATCTGCTCATCGGAGGCGTGAGATACCGTTTTTTCGAGGCCGAGTTTGGCGGCGTGGCGATCGATCCAGGGCAGAAATGCTGCTGGTACGAGATCGCCCGATATCGTCATTCGCTCGGTCGCGTGTTTTTGCTGTTCGTGTGACATCTGTCGTCTGCATTTGCTTGTTGCATCGCATCCTAACCAAAGGCCAGCGTGAAGTCAGCGCCCTGTGCCGGAGATTTTTCAACGACGTTAATGCGTCACATTCATCCGGCGGAAATCGACCGTGTTCCAGGCCATGCGGTAAGTGCGATATCGACGAGTGCCTTCAGTCTTTCCCTGCATGCACCGTCACACGCCTGCGCGGACATGCCCTGGATGACGGCTCCGTAAAAACGCGCCAGCGTATCGGTATCTGTGTGTACGGGTAGTTCGCCGTCTCTTACAGCGCGATCAAACCGTGCCTTGAGAGCCTGCATTGACACCTCACGCAGGGATGCAGTCATGCGCGCCACGGACGCATTTTCGTCCGAGTGCTGGAGCACTGCAGTCGACACGATGCACCCGCGCGGTTTGTCCGGCTGCGTGTCGCCATCGGCGATATCGTAGAGATGTGCCTTCAGCGCCTCAAAAGCCGGAGTATCTGCTTCAAGCCGCTTCATGCGACCTTCGTTGGCCTGCTGGATGGCGTGGTTGAGCGCCATGCCGAACAGTTCCTCTTTCGAACCGAAGGTTGCGTAAAGCGAGGGTGGTGTGATTCCCATCGCCTGCGTTAGGTCTGAGATCGACGTTCCTTCGTAACCCCGCTCCCAGAAAAGCCGTGCAGCCACATCAAGGCCTGCCTGCCGGTCGAGCAGGCGTGGTCGTCCTCGCTTTCGCGTCGTTGTCTCACTCATTATTGTATCGATCACTATAAAAATATTGACAGGTGGTACTCGGCTTTTATTATATCGATCGCTAGTTAAATCGCAACGGAGTGATCCATGTCTTCCAGACTGACAAATAAAGTCGCCCTGATTACGGGAAGTTCCCGCGGTATCGGCCGCGCCGCAGCCCTTGCCTTTGCCAAAGAAGGCGCGGGTCTTATCGGCGTCCATTACGCTGCAAACGCCGAGGCGGCGCAGGCGACGGTCCGCGAAATCGAGGCGCTTGGAACGAAGGCAGTCGCCATCAATGCAGATCTTCGGAGAGGTAAGGACGCGGCAGACAGCCTATGGGGGGAGTTTCGCGAGGCAGCTCAATCGTTCGCAGGCTCACCTTCGCTTGATATTCTCGTCAACAACGCGGGTATTGCTCCGGCAACACCGTTGGGGGACATGAGTGAGGCGGCCTTCGACGAGTTGATGACGATCAATTTCAAGGCACCGTTCTTCCTCATCCAGGCCGTTGCGGATCATATCCGGGACAACGGCCGTATCATCAATATCTCGACCGGGTTCACACGTGTCGCTGCGCCAACACATCCAGCTTATGCAGCGTCAAAGGGTGCCCTTGAAACGCTGACACTGGCGCTCGCCCCGCAATTCGGCCCACGCGGGATCACCGTCAATTCGGTGCTGCCGGGTGTGACGGAGACGGATATGAACGCCGAATGGCTTTCTGTTCCTGAGGCACGTTCGGGTGCCGAGGCAATGTCTGTCTTTAATCGCGTCGGTCGTGCCGACGATGTTGCCGATGTCATTACCTTCATCGCGTCGAATGACGCGCGCTGGACAACAGGGCAAAGAATTGATGCGACGGGTGGCGCGCGGCTCTGAAAGGACAGCAGCATCTTTAACCTCGATGGGCGGCTTGCAGGGGCCCTGCAAGCCGCTGAAGTGCGGGTTCCTTCAGGCAATGATCGCAGCAAATTCATTCCACTCGATCGTAGTGGAAAAATCTCGGGAACAATTTTAAGGGCAAAGCGTTATGCAGCACGCATCGGCCAAAGCGGATATGGTCGAATGACGCCCAAATCCGCAAAGCTGCAGATTCCGAGCCCCACGTGACCCAGACAGAGCTATCGAATGCGAGCGGATCTTCAAACCAGAGTGAGGCGCGCTACCGTGCATTGTTCGAGGCTGTCGATGACGGATTTTGCATCATCGAGTTTCAGGACGGCCCCCTTGGTCCATTGAGCGATTACCTGCATGTCGAAGCCAACAGCGGTTATGAGCGGCACACGGGTATTCCTGATATCGTTGGCAAGTCTGTCTACGAGATTGCTGCCAGCGAGGCGAAGGAATGGGTCGATCTCTACGGCAAGGTTCTCACAACGGGCCAGTCCATTCATTTCGAACGCGAGTTCAAGGACGCCGGACGCCACATCGAGGTTTCCGCGTCAAGGATCGAACCGGCGACGCTCAATCAGGTCGCGGTCCTTTTTCGTGATATTACCGGGCGCAAATGCGCCGAGGCGGCACTGCGCAAAAGCGAGGCCGTTGCGCGGGAGAATGGTGAACGCGTCCAGTTGGCGCTTTCTGCAGGAGCAATCATTGGGACATGGTTCTGGGACCTGCCCAACGATCGCTTCACCATTGATGATGCATTTGCAAATGCGTTCGGGCTTGATCCAACTCTAGAACGTAGCAATTTGCGCCTCACGCAGATCGTCGAAACTGTTCATCCTGACGATCAGGCCCGACTTGCCGCGGTCATCGATCAGGCCATAAAGGTTGGCGGGCCTTTTGCGCATCAGTACCGGACAAAGCGAGCTGACGGAAAATACTACTGGCTCGAGGCAAATGGCCGCGTTGATATCGCGGCGGACGGAACACCATTGAGTTTCCCGGGCGTGCTGATCGATATCGAAGGCCGTCGTGCGATCGAGGCGGAGCGCGACCGGGTTACATCCATGCTGCGCGAACTGAACGAGACCCTGGAAACAAGGGTAGCGGAGCAGACCGCTGAACTGATGGCCAAGGAAGAGGCGCTTCGGCAATCCCAGAAGATGGAGGCTGTGGGGCAACTGACCGGTGGTCTTGCCCATGACTTCAACAACCTGCTTGCGGGCGTTTCCGGTTCGCTCGACATGATAAGAACACGGCTTCAACAAGGCCGTATTGGCGAGCTGGATCGTTATCTGGAGGGCGCGCAGGGGGCGGTAAAACGAGCTGCCGCATTGACCCATCGTCTGCTTGCCTTTTCGCGGCGTCAGACCCTTGATCCCAAGCCTACCAATGTCGATCGTCTGGTGGCGGGGATGCAGGAACTTATCCAGCGCACGGTAGGTCCGCAAATCTATGTTGAAACGCGCATCGGCAAGGAACTCTGGCCGACGCTTGTTGATCCGAACCAGCTCGAAAATGCACTGCTCAATCTCTGTCTGAACGCCCGCGACGCGATGCCCGATGGCGGGCGGATCACGATTGAGACGCACAACCGGCATATTGGCCAAGCCGATGCGGTCGAACTTGGGCTTGTCGTCGGCGACTACGTGGTGATGCAGGTGTCAGATACAGGGACCGGAATGACGCCGGACGTGCTTGAGAAGGCGTTTGACCCATTTTTCACGACAAAGCCGATCGGTGTCGGCACTGGTCTCGGGTTGTCGATGATTTATGGCTTTACCCGCCAATCCGGCGGCCAGGTAAAGATACAGTCGCAGTTCGGACATGGCGCCAGGGTCAGCGTTTTCCTGCCGCGGCACGATGAGCGGGAGGAAATAGAGAGCGTTTGCGAATTCGATCCTGTGCCTGCGATGGCGACGCAAAAACGAGTTCTGGTCGTCGACGACGAACCGCTTGTGAGAATGCTGGTCGTTGATGCCGTCGAGGATCTTGGGCTTCAGTCGCTCGAGGCCGGTGACGGACCGCAGGCGCTCGAGGTTCTTCGTTCGCCGACGCCGATCGATCTTTTGATCACCGACGTGGGCCTGCCGAACGGCATGAATGGTCGCCAGGTCGCGGATGCTGCCAGGGAGTTGAGACCGGGATTGAAAGTCATGTTCATCACTGGTTATGCGGAAAATGCCGTCCTCGCTCCGGACCAGTTGGGTGCCGGAATGCAGGTGCTGACAAAGCCTTTCGATATGTCCGTGCTGGGACGACGCATCCAGTCGCTCTTGGAAGAATAGCAGCCATATCGATGTCCTGTCCGCTATCATGAGAGAGCGGACAGCATCGCTAAGACGTTCACTTGCTGGTCATCTGTCAGTCGTCATCGCCGTCGATCCAGACCTGCTCACCGGTCTGCGGATTGAATCCGATTTCAATCTTTCTACCATCCCTGTTGCGTGCTTCCACCTCATAGCAACCGTCATCGATGTCGACATTGCGGATTTCGAGGCCAAGCGGTGCGATCCGGTTGCGAAGCTCGGTCTCGCTCATCCAGTCGGCGATCGGGACATTGCCGCAGCGGCGGTGATCATTGTCGGCGTGAGCGACACTCGACAGTCCTGTCAGGGCGAGCAGGGATGTTGCGAGGATAATGTTCTTCATGTCAGGTTCCTTTCAAATTCATTCGACCGGGGAGAAACACGATTGTCGGGTCGATGGCAGAACCTTACGAAACCAATGCTGATCGATAACTGACAGCCTTTGTCAGCTAAATTTCAGAAAGAGCATGCTATGGGGAGGGATGATTAAGCGCCTTCTGCCACTCCTTCTTGTTTCTGTCGCAACGCTTGGTGTGTTTCCTGCAATTGCCGGAGATGGTGACCTCGATCGGCTGCGCGATGCTGTCCGGCGCGGCGAGGTCATTCCGCTTTCGCAGTTGCAGGCAAGTGTCAGAAAGGCATTTCCCGGCGAAATCATTGGCGTCAAGCTTGACGAGGATGACGGCCGCTTCATCTATGAGTTCAAGGTCTTGAAGACCAATGGTCGCCTTGTCGAGATAGAGATGGATGCTGGAGACGGTCGGGTTCTTGATGTTGATGACGACGATGATGATGATTGATCGCGATGCGCATTCTCCTGATTGAAGATGACCCGCTGATTGCCCGTGACGTGACACGAAATCTCCAGCAGGGCGGATATATCGTCGAGCACGAACGTGACGGCGAAAGCGGTTGGTATCGTGGTGACAGCGAGATTTTTGCGGCCGTCGTTCTTGATCTGGGACTTCCGGAGCTTGACGGCCTGTCCGTGCTCAGACGCTGGCGGCAGGCCGACAGGGAGATGCCGGTCCTGATCCTTACGGCGCGGGGTAACTGGGAGGAGCGCGTCGAGGGCATTGATGCGGGAGCCGATGACTATCTGGCAAAACCGTTCCAGATGCCTGAGCTCCTGGCTCGTCTCAGGGCGATCATCCGGCGTTCACAAGGCAAGGCGGCTCCGGCGATGACCGCCGGACGAATGAAACTTGACCCGCGCACCAGAAGCGTTTCCCTCGATGGGGAGCCAGCAGAACTCACGCCGCTCGAATACAGATGCCTGCACTATCTTCTGGCAAATCCTGAACGGCACGTCTCGCAAATGGAGTTGACCGAACAGCTCTATTCGCAGGATTTCGAACGGGAGAGCAATTCGATAGAGGTGCTCGTTGGACGGCTGCGCAAGAAATTTGGCAAGGACATCGTCGTCACCCGCCGAGGTTATGGTTACAGGATCGGCTCGGCATGACAGTTGGCTTACCGAAGAGGCAATCTGGAGGGCGTCCGCTTTCTATCAGAGTCCGGTTTCTGCTGGTTTCGCTGGTGACGGTGCCTCTGGCGCTTTCGCTTGCGTCTCTCTTCATGATTTCTCTGTTCAAGGCCAATCTCGAACGGCGGCTTGATGCCGAGCTGAGCGGACATCTCAACAACATCGCCGCTTCATTGCAGTTTTCGGCCGAAGGTCACGTTGAGCGTCCGTCCGGTTTTTTCGACAAGCGCTTTGCCGAGGCTTACGGCGGTCTTTACTGGCAGATCAGTGAAGGTGGCGCTTCCACAGCGATGCGTTCGCAATCGCTTTGGGATTTCACACTTGCCGTGCCGGTCGAACCGGCTGGCGATGGCTCCGTCCAGCGATTTTCTATCCCCGGCCCAGATAACACGATGCTGACAGCACAGCAGCGGCAGATTTTCGTGCCTTCACCTGGCGGCCTGAGACGCTTGCTGATTACTGTCGCAGCCGACCGCCAGCCACTTGAAGACGCAAGCCGGCGTTTTTCGTTTGATATTTTGCCTTACATCGCCGGTCTTGCAATCTTTCTGATCGGTGCATCCGTGGCGCAGGTCGTATTCGGATTGAAACCGCTGGCAACGCTGACCAAAAGGCTCGACCGCATCCGCGAGCAGCGCAGTGGTCGTCTTGACGGCGTGTTGCCAGTAGAATTCGAGCCGGTGGAAAAAGCCGTTGACCGGTTGCTGGATGTCCAGGCGCAGTCGCTTGCAAAAGCACGCGCGAGGGCTGGCGACCTCGCTCACGGTCTGAAGACGCCGCTGACGGTACTCGCCAATGACGCTCTCACCCTGCGGCAAAAGGGTGAAAGTGAAATTGCGGATGAGATTGAACGCCTGGTAATCTTGATGCGAGGCCATGTCGACGCCGAACTTGCCAGAAGCCGTATTGTCATCGACGCCGAAATGCGCCAGTCAGACGCAGATATCGACAAGATTGTCGGGCAGGTCGTGCGGACATTAAAACGTACTCCCGTGGGGGAAACGCTCGACTGGAGGATATCTGTCGAGGAAAGCTCGGTTGAGGTTCCGGTCGATCCTCATGATCTACGCGAGCTGATCGGCAATATCCTTGAGAACGCCGTAAAATGGGCATCGGCCACCGTTGTAGTGGCATGGTCTGATCGCCGCCTGACCGTGGCAGATGACGGACCTGGCGTCCCGCCTGACAGGATACGCCAGATGACAGAACGCGGTGTGCGGCTGGATACTGACGTGCCTGGGAGCGGGTTCGGGCTGTCGATCGTCAAGGAAATCTGCTCGGTCTATGGCCTGACGCTGTCGATTGAAAACTGCCAGGGCTCCGGCCTTCAGGTGACTGTCGGTTTCTAAGGATCGATACCAGAAAAGCTACGAGCGGGAGAGATTACGTGAGCAGCGATCACTGCCAGTACGTCGCAGCCATCGTGTCAGGCAGGTTTTCTCGTCGCCTTCGCCGCCAGGAGCATGCCTGCCGTCACCAGGACAAGGCCGAGAACAAAGGGTGGCGTGATGCTGCTGCCCAGGATGGCGATGGAAGACAAGATTCCGATCAGGGGAACTCCAAGGGTGAAATTTGACATCGCAAAGGCTGTTATCCTGCGTCCGTATTCAGCCGAAATGACGAAGCAGGCAGAGGTCGCGACAGGGCCGATGAAGAACAGCAGTTCGATGAGGCGACGATCAAGTGCGATACCGGTCGGGGCACCTTCCAGAAAATAGGCAAACGCACTGAGTGGAACCGCCGCGATCAGCATCTGCCATGGCGCAAGCGAAAGAGGCGAGGCGGTCCACGAGTGACGCCTGATATGGAGGATGACGATCGACCAGCAAACAGCACCTGTCAAAAGGAAGGCACTCCCAATGATCGTTTTCGAATTGGTCCAGTCGAGTTCGAGTGGAGAACAGACAATCACAATTCCGGCAAGGCCAACACCAAGAGCGGTCAACTGGCGCCGAGATGGCGCCTGCTTGAAAAGGAGCCACCCCAGTAAGACCGCCCAGAGCGGTGTTGTATAAGCCAACAGGACGGCACGGCTCGTGTCTGTATGTGTCATTGCGATCATACCCAGACCTGTGAACGCCATCATCTGAAGAAAGCCCATGCTAGCAACGATGGGCCAGTCTTTTTTGGGCGGGAACCGCAGCATTCCGCGAAACGCAACGAAAACGAAAAGGCATATGCCGGCACTTCCGAATCTGAGGGAGGCAAGCCACAGCGGTGGAACTGTGCCGAGAGCCAGCTTGGTTGCGGGCCAGCTCAGGCCCCAGAGGAGAACCATCACACCCAGCCATAAATAGGTTGCTGTATGCCCTCCAAACCTGTTTTCCAGCGTTCGGGTGATCACAGTTCTCTGGCTCGGGCTCATCTCGGCAACCTCTTCAATGCTGCCGAAATTTATCCCGGTTTATGGCGGAATATCTCTTCTCATTTCGCGTTGTGTCAGGATAAATCGAATAGGTTTACCTGTTTTAGTCGTTATGTAGGTTAAAAATGTCTATTGGAAGCATAGTGCTGGATGAGGCCACGTTGCGCATTCTGGATGAACTCCAGCGCAACTCCGAGATCAGCAACGCGGAGCTTGCCGACAAGGTCGGACTATCGGCGTCACCTTGCTGGCGGCGTGTGTCCGAAATGCGCTCGGCCGGTGTCATTCGTGGAGCTGTTGCGCTGGTCGACCCGTTGAAACTCGGGCTCGCCGTCAACGTTTTCGTTCATGTCTCGCTGACGAAGCAGGACAAGGATTCCTTGGAGACCTTCACCAACGCTGTCAGTGGAAGGCCGGAGGTGATGGAATGCTACCTCATGACCGGGGAAGCGGATTTCCTGTTGAGGGTGGTTATCGAGGATCTCCTGAAGTACCAGACCTTCGTGCTTGAATGCCTGACGCAGATCCCCGGTGTTTCAAGCATCCGGTCAAGCTTTGCTCTCAATCAGGTCAAGTACACGACGGCACTCCCGACAGGACACTTGCGTGAAGGTGCAACGCAGCAGGCAGCGTTGCGTGGAAAATCTGCTTGAAAGGCGCGTCCCGTGTCCGAAGACACGGGGCCGTTTATCGAATCCTTCCCGGCTCCCGATGACGTTCGTATTGTGCTGGCCAACCGGATTGGGAGCGTAGGCCCTGATGGTCAATTGTGCCGTCTGGGACCACGCCAAAGTGACTTCAGGCGGCGATGGTCATGCCATCGTTCCGGTCAAGGAAAGCGATCAAATCCTCGATCGTCACGACGAGCAGACCGTGCTTTTGGGCAAAGACTTCCAGTTGAGACAGGCGAGCCATCGTTCCGTCGTCGTTGGCAACTTCGCAGATCACGCCGGCGGGCGCGCGTCCCGCGAGGCGGGCAAGCTCGACAGCGGCCTCCGTGTGGCCGGGACGGGCACGAACACCCTGTGGATGTGCACGTAGCGGGAAAACATGGCCCGGGCGGGCGAAGTCATCGGGTCTCGCGTCGCCCTGTGCAAGTGCCCGCACCGTTGCTGCACGGTCGGCAGCCGAAATGCCGGTGGTCGTGCCCGGGATGTAATCTACCGAAACTGTGAAAGCAGTTTTCAGCGATTCCGTGTTGCGTGCCACCATCAGCGGAATGTCGAGCGTATCCAGCCGCTCTCCTTCCATCGCCGCGCAGATCAGACCACGGGCATTGTTCATCATGAAGGCTATGTCTTTTGGCGTAGCAGCATCGGCTGCAATCACGACGTCGCCTTCGTTTTCCCGATCCTGATCATCCACGACCACAACCATTTCACCGCGGCGAATGGCTTCAATCGCATCTTCAATTTTCGAAACTGTCATTTCCATGCCTTTCAAGGGTTATGCCGGTTGGCATCAAACTCACGACTGTCCGAAAACAGGCGCAAACATCCCTTGGGCGAACAAGCGCCACACACCCCGTGAAGGGGTGTCTGCCACGTTGCTCTCTTCCATCCGGACTATACCGTCGGCTCCGGCCTTTCACCGGATCTGCTGACCTCCCGGTTACCCGAGAGCGCTCGCGGGCTCCGGAATTGCTTCCGATACCGCCGGTGGGGAATTACACCCCGCCCTGAGAACGCTTCGAGTATAGGTTTGCGCCGCATCAAAAGGCAAGCCTGCATGCAGGCAATGTTATTCCAAAATACGCGGGCGAGGCGCGCAAAAATTCCCTTCGAAAATGCGATCTGCCGGATGAGGCATCGGTCCACTGTTGCGGCTGCTAGTGCGTTCTGATGCACCAAAACCTATAGATCAATTCAGCGCAACAGAATTGAACCGGGACCATGCATGATCGGGAATTGGATCATTCATAGAGGCGACGATACGGCGTAGTCTCTCTGAACTGGTTGTGCCGAGGATTGCCGATACGACTGACGCGTTCTGGAGGGGAAACTGCAGAGCGGCACTTTCGAGGCTGATTTTTTCCTCTTGTGCGATACCTTGCGCCAGCTTTGCATAGGGTGCGATCGGGTCCTGCTCATGATCAGGCAGGTTTTGTTCCAGCAAGGTCCCGCCGTTAAAGATGCCACCGATGATCAGCGGGGTCGAGGTTCTCTCGCATATGTCGAGCAGCCGTGTTCCGGCAGTGCGATCAATCAGGGTGTATTTCCCGGAAAGCATGACGCAGTCGAGTTTCACGCGATGCATGATGTCAAGGCAAACGCCAACGTCGTTCACGCCAATGCCGAAACCGGCGATGTTGCCATTGGCTTTAAGTTCCTCAAGCGCCCTAATTCCGCCCTCAAGGAAACGTGGCAAATGCCGACGATATTCTGCGATGCCGAGCGTCGAGACCTCGATATCATCAGCAAGGAGCAGATCGATCGAGGACAGCCCCAGCCGTGCGAGGCTGAATTCGAAGGACCGCATTACTCCGTCATATGAATAATCATAAGAGATTTCGAACGGCATCACGTCTGGCGCACAGCCCTGCACAGGTTTCAGGATTTTGCCGATTTTTGTCGAAAGCACATAGGATTGGCGATCCTTCCTGCGCAGGAAGTCGCCCACGCATCGTTCGGATAAGCCGAAACCGTAGCCAGGAGCCGTATCGAAATAGCGGATATCCGAGTCCCAGGCCGTTTCGAGGGCAGAATTGTAGTGCGCCACCCGCAGAGGGTCGCGGATACGGGCGGTGCCATATCCGACGCGAGAAAGGCTGATCGGTAGGGCGCCGAGTTGACGATATTCCATGCACGAAAGATCCAGGGTCGTTATCGAAGCAGTCAACTTAATGTTGTTTTCCAAAATCTTGAAGTCGGAGCCAAAATCAAGGTGAATATGATCAGTTTGGCAACCACCCCGGTCAGGTTCACACTGATAAGCAATAATCTTTCTAGGCGGCCGAAACGATAAGTCTTGTCTTAACCTGGCGATCGTTTTCCATCATTGATGGTTGTATGAAACAGACAGAAGTGTGCGACAGTGCGAAAAAGTGGTCCCGCTTGCGCATGGAGGAAAACCAGGCATGAAAAAGCTTATCAACGATCCGTCCACTGTTGTCCGTGACATGCTGGAGGGGGTGGTAGCGCTTAGTCCTTCTTCTACTCTGCTCGCTGATGAGAACGTCGTCATACGATCTGACCTTCCCGAGGCAAACGAGCGGAAGGTTGCCGTTCTTTCCGGGGGAGGAAGTGGCCACGAGCCCGCTCATGCGGGGTATGTCGGTGCCGGAATGCTGACCGCCGCCGTGGCCGGTGATGTCTTTACGTCACCCAGTACAGATGCCGTTCTCGCTGGAATCAAGGCGGTCGCCGGACCGGCAGGCGCCCTGATCATTGTCAAAAACTATACGGGCGACAGACTGAACTTCGGCCTTGCAGCCGAACTTGCACGTGCAGATGGTATTCCTGTCGAGATCGTGGTCGTTGCTGATGATGTTGCGCTGAAAGACACTGTCCCCGCAGATAGCAGACGGGGGATCGCCGGAACTGTTCTGGTTCACAAGATTGCGGGGGCTGCTGCGGAGCAGGGGCTTGGTCTCGCCGACGTTGCCAGTATCGCGCGTGCAGCGGCGGGCAACCTTTCCTCGATGGGGGTCTCACTTGGCTCCTGCACGCTGCCTGCAGTCGGAAAGCCAGGCTTTGTTCTCGCAGACACGGAAATCGAGATTGGTCTCGGCATTCATGGAGAGCAGGGTGTTCGCAGAATGCCGATCGGTACCGCAGACGAATTGACAGCTCTCGTCCTGGAAACGGTCAAGGCGGATGGTCGACTGAAGACAGGTGACCGCGTAGCACTTCTGGTCAACGGTCTGGGTGCAACTCCGCCGATGGAACTGGCAATCGTTGCCCGATCAGCCATCGCTTTTCTGGAAAGGGACGGCGTTGTGGTGGAAAGAGCATGGGCGGGAACATTCCTTTCCGCGCTTGATATGCCGGGCTTCTCGCTCTCCCTCGTGCAGGTCGACGACGCTACTCTTCCCCTCATCGATGGGCCGACGGACGCCGGCGCCTGGCCCCGTGGCGGTGCGGTGAACCGCCAAAGGGTGATGCCTTCAGTGAAAACTGAAAAGCAGGCCGTCGTTTCCTTGGATCGTACTGCCGCAGGTGAGCTGCTGTGGAAGACTTCCCGATCGGTCGCAGAGGCATTGATTGCGGCAGAGCCGAGCTTGACGGAACTCGACAGCGTTACCGGCGATGGAGACCTCGGCGCGAGCATGGTTCGCGGCGGACAGGCGGTACTAAACCTTGACGCTCAAAGCTTCGCGAATGTTTCTGGTGGATTGCAGGCCATGGGCAACGCCATGCGCAAGGCCATCGGAGGAAGTTCAGGGCCCTTCTATGCAACCGGTCTCTTGTGCGCGTCGCGCAACCTTGCCGGTCTTGATGAACCGACGGCCAGGCAGATGGCTGATGCCTTCGTCGCGGCAGTGCAGGCGATATCGGATCTTGGTGGTGCAAAGCCTGGTGACAGGACGATGATCGATGCACTCTACCCGGCGGCTAAGACCTTCAGCGACAGAATTGCTGCCGGTGCCTCGGTTGCAGAAGCATGGAGTTCCGCAGTCGATGCCGGACTTCGGGGAGTGGAGGCCACGAAATCGATGAAGCCGAGACTTGGCCGTGCAAGCTACCTGGGGGACCGGGCCCTGGGGCATCCGGACGCTGGCGCAGCCGCCGTTGGTGTCTGGCTTGAAGCGATCAGGGCGGATATGCCCTGACATCAGGGACAGTTCCGTGCGCTCGATGGAGAGGTCGACGGTAGCGCTGACTTGTCGTTGATCGGGAACAAACCTCATCGAGCTCACGTTCAGACTTCAAGGTTGCCGCTGAGTCCCCGATCGAGATGTATCCCGCCGTTTTTGGAGAAGGTTCATGCCAAAAGATCTCAGCAAGGGCGACAAGGTTGCCTGGAACACCAGTCAGGGTGAAACGATGGGCAAGGTCGTTCGAAAGCAGACCTCTCCAACGAAAATCAAGGGACATGAGGTCAAGGCGACGAAGGATGAACCGCAATACATTGTCGAAAGTGAAAAGTCGGGCAAACGCGCGGCCCATAAACCTGACCAGCTCAGAAAAACGCGATGATAGTGCCCGCTTTTGTAACGAGCCGGCCATTTGCCACAGTCTGTTACAATATTCGCCAGTCTCAACACATTGCAGCGACATAGCGCCAATATCACGCCTGCCGAACGTTATGCTTTAACATCGGAGGCGAATGCCATGCTCCATATGAGACGTATCCTCAACAGGTTTTGCTCGGAGAATGGGCTAAGGATCGAGGGCCAGGAAGCGATTCTGGCCGCTCGGTTTCTGATTGATCGGGATATTAAGGGAGTGGTGGATCACGTCACGCTTGAACGCGAACTTGACCAATGGTGGCACGATAAACGCAGGCATTGAGAACTTACGCTTTATGGCGGGCCACAAGATGGACACCGGCAGGCACTTTGGCCCAAGTTGAAACATATATTATCTGATTGGTCGATATTCGTTTACTGTAAACTGGAATGGCTGATTTCCTGCCGCCCAATTGTCATCTTTACGATTAGGTGTGCGCCGATAACAAGAAACGACGAGGTGACATGATGTCAATCAACTCGGGTCATGCCAAGCAATTCAAACGACCCACACGAAATATTTCCAGTCCACTGGACCGAGCGATCCTGCAACTCGATGATATGATCGAATCTCAAAGGGGGGCCGCGTTCCCGGCTCCATTCAATCTCTACAGAGCGAAACGGATTCTCGAGCGCTTCCGGTGCAATTACCGTTGAAAAAAAAAGCGGCCGTGCGAGCACTGCGCAGCAACTATGATACGTCTCACCGTCTTTGCATAAGACGGTGAGACGAGCAAAGGCTAGACGTTGCTCTAGTGAGCCAGCATCTCTCTTACGACCTGCTTGCCGTTCAACGCCCATGGGTAATAGGTGGGCCAGTTCGTGACTTCCTGAAGCAGCGCTTTGCGATCCTTGCCCCAGTAGAGGTGGAAATGGCCGGATTTTTCCGGGGTAATTCCGTGATCGCTGAATTGAACATATTCCGGTGCCGACGCATCGCCGTCTGCTTTTTTGAATATATACCGGACGCCTCGGTTACCTTTCGCGTAGGTCAGGATTTCAAACCCGTCGTTTAGATAGGTGCCGCGATAGGTCTTGTCTCCCTGGGTGAATGCCATGCTTTTGTCGGTAATTACAATCTTGGTCACATCAGTCTTGTAGCCGAGTTCATAATATTTCCGGTAATCTTCAAACGATTTCTCTCCCTGCTCAGCCTTGTGCTTGAATACGGGATCGAGGGTGCCGTCGAGGAGGTAGGGGTAAACCGAATGCCATTTGCCAGCCCAGTCGGACAGTTCCCGTGTCTTGACTTGCTCAGTTTCGAAGTAACCCTGGTAGATTTTCGATTTGGCTTCATCTGAATGGGCATGACTGTGCTTCGGCGCCGCTGAAGCTTTCCCCGGCGCATAAGCACAAAACGGTACGGCAAGCGAGCACAGCATCAGCAGTGTCGATATCTGAAAGCGTGTTTTCATAGCATTTCCTAAACGCGAAAAATCATTTTATGTTATATCATAACAACGACAGTGATAGCCTTTGAATTTTTGACGCGCAAGAGCCCAGCATGGCGTTTATTCGCCAGAGGCTTATGCAACTCGAGTATCCGAGCGCGGTAGCTGTCTATGCAGAGTTGGAAAGACGTGACCTGGCTTTGGCAGATGACCTAAAAATCATTGCATTTTGCGAGTTCCAGACACAGTGACCACGTGCGGAAGGGAGAAGCATAGTCCTCACTTTTGGAGGCCATGCTCCCTCCGCAAGCCGCGTAAACGATATGACTATCTGCCAAATATCTGCGTCAGATTTCTGGGCAGCCACGTTCATTGGCGAAAGTAATGCGATCAGGCCCGCGGCGGGTAAAGCCTTCGACGACGACGCGTCCAGGTGTGACGCGAACGACTTCTGGATCGCGCAGGCCTGCGTCGCGCGCTGCGGCGCGGGCTTCGCGCTCACTGCAGCCACGCATGGGCGGGCCACGGCGATCAATGTCCCTATCGCGGTCGCGGATGATGGGGCGTACGCCATCTGGGCCGATTCTCAACTCCATGTCCTGCGCAGACGCTGGCATAGCGATGGAAGCCATGGCAACGAGCAGCGCCAAACCCGCAGTTCTGCCGGTGAATGTCTTAGAGTTAATCATTGTTCCTCCCTCAGCCGAAATCGGCAGAAGCTGTTTATCTCAAGAGGAAAAACGCGATCGCCAGACGTTGGTTCCTTTTTAACGCCGGATGCATGGGGCATATGCGACGTCCACATTTCCACCGGGTGATGGAACGATCCCAGGAATGATCATGTGGAGCAGCATGAGAACGCTTGTCGACGCAGCAAGTTACGGATCTGAACAGTCTCAAAGGTAAAGCTAAAAGGGTGTGTTTGCCATCCACCGCGATCTGATGTTTCAACCGGGATAAGCCGGCCAGACAAGGGCTGGGCGTTACTCAAATGGTTGCGCTAGCGGGCATTTCCACTCCGCCAAGCAGCAGATTTCCAACCTCTTCCGTGACATTGCCGTAGCCGGCAACGTCGCGGTTTCCGCATGAACTCACAATTTATTGTGGTTGCACTTTGGAGCAATATGTCCTTGTGTGCGTGCTCGCAATATTATGGGAACACAAAATGATGTCGATAAAAACAACAACGTGCGCCGCTCTGCTGGTAAGCTCGCTTCTAATTGGCGCCAGTTCTGCACTTGCAGAAACAGTCCTGCATCGCGGTAACTCGGGAGAGCCGCAGACACTCGACCAGGCACAGACCTCGATCAACATCGAAGCCTTCATTCTGAAGGACCTTTATGAAGGCCTCACCATCTACGATGCTGCCGGAAAAATCATTCCCGGTACGGCGGAAAGCTGGACGTTGTCTGAGGACGGCACCGTCTACACGTTCAAGCTGCGTGCGGACGCGAAGTGGTCGGACGGCACACCTGTTACGGCTGGGGATTTTGTTTTCTCCTACCAGCGCGTTGAAGATCCGAAGACCGCAGCGAAATACGCTAATATCCTTTATCCGATCAAGAATGCCGAAAAGATCAACAAGGGTGACGTGCCGGTTGATCAGCTCGGCGTGAAGGCCGTGGATGACAAGACGCTTGAGATCACGCTCGAGCGCGCGACACCGTTCTTCCTTGAGCTGCTTGCCCATCAGACGGCTCTGCCAATCTCGAAGGCCAGCTACGAAAAGAACGGCGCCGATTTCGTAAAACCCGGTGTCATGGTCTCGAACGGTGCCTTTCAGCTTCAGGCGCACGTTCCCAATGACAGCTTGACGGTGGTCAAGAACGCCAGTTTCTGGGACGCAGCCAATACCAAGATCGATAAGGTTATCTTCTACCCGATCGACGACCAGGCGGCATCCGTACGGCGTTTTGAAGCAAAGGAAATGGATCTCGCCTATAATTTCTCGGCAGACCAGATCGATCGACTGAAAAAGGCCTATGGCGAGCAGGTTCACGTTTCGCCGACGCTTGCGACCTATTATTACACTTTCGACACGCGCGAAGCGCCCTATAGCGATGTCCGTGTCCGTCAGGCTCTCTCGATGGCAGTCGACCGCGATTTTCTCGCCAAGGAAATCTATAGCGGTTCGCAGGTCCCGGCCTATTCCATGGTCCCTCCGGGCATGGATTCCTACGGAGAACCGGCCAAGGCTGATTTCGCCACGCTGTCACAGCTGGATCGGGAAGATGAAGCTCTCAAGCTTATGAAGGAAGCTGGTTATGGCGACGGCGGCAAGCCGCTTTCCATCGAAATCCGCTATAACACCAACCCGAACCACGAACGCGTTGCAACAGCGATTGCCGATATGTGGAAGAACACCTTCGGGGCAAATGTGTCACTGGTGAACCTCGACGTCGCCTCGCATTATGGCTACCTCCAGGAAGGCGGCAAGTACAACGTCGCGCGCGCCGGGTGGGTTGCCGACTATGCGGATGCCGAAAACTTTCTTGCCCTTTCGGTCTCGTCCAACAAGACCTTCAATTATTCCAAGTTCAACAACGCGGAATTTGATGCGCTGATGCAAAAGTCTTACGACGAGAAAGATCCTGCCGCACGCTCCAAGCTGCTTCATGAGGCAGAGACCATCCTGATGAAGGAACAGCCCGTTGCTCCGCTTCTGACGCAGGCCGATCTCTGGCTGGTGTCGAACCGCGTCAAGGGTTGGGTAGACAACGCTGCAAACGAACACCTCAGCCGCTTCCTGAGCGTTTCAGAATAAGCAGCACTGGCACGGTGGCTTAACACCACCGTGCCATGCCGGAGCCTGAAAAATCATGATTTCATTTGTTCTGCGCCGTTTGGCGAGCGCTGTGCCGACGCTCTTTATCGTCGTCACGATTTCGTTTTTCCTGATGCGGTTTGCACCGGGCGGTCCGTTCAATCTTGAACGCCCATTGCCGCCGCAGACGATGGAAAACCTGATGAGAACCTATCACCTGGATGAGCCATTGTGGCGCCAGTATCTCATCTATCTCGGCAATGCGGTCACCGGTGACTTTGGTCCGAGTTATATCTACAAGGACAATACCGTCGCGCAGTTGATCGGCAAGGGGCTACCCTATTCGCTTGAGCTCGGTTGCTATGCGCTTTTGCTTGCGCTGGTGGGTGGCGTTCTGGCCGGCACGCTCGCGGCACTCAGGCAAAACAGCGCGTTCGACTTTTCGATCATGTCCATTTCGACAGTTGGCGTCACCGTGCCGAACTTCGTTGTCGCACCTGTCCTCACGCTTGTGTTTGCCGTTTTGCTTGGGCTTCTGCCAGCAGGCAGCTGGGGCGATGGGTCGCTACGCTATCTGATCCTGCCGATGATCGCACTTGCACTGCCGCAGCTCGCGGTTATCGCGCGTCTCACACGCGGCGCCATGATCGAGGCTCTGCGCATGGACCATATCCGCACGGCCAAAGCTTATGGCCTTCCGGCGCGAAATGTCGTCGTGTTTCACGCGATGCGCGCGGCGATGCTGCCGGTGGTTTCCTATCTCGCTCCCTGTGCCGCTGCTCTCTTGACGGGCTCGGCGGTCATCGAGACGATCTTCACGATCCCAGGTGTGGGCCGCTATTTTGTCCTCGGCGCCATCAACCGTGACTATACACTCGTCATGGGAACTGTCGTTCTCGTCGCCATTTTCGTCATCGTGTTCAATCTCGTGGTCGATATTCTCTACGGCCTGCTCGATCCGAGGGTCAGACATGACTGATATCTCCGGCAATCTTGCCGCTCAATCGCGGGTGAAAAGCCGAAGCCTTTTCCAGCTCGCCGTCTTGCGTTTCAGACGAAACAAGGCCGCAATGGCCGGCTCCATCATGCTCGTGCTGATTACGCTCTTTTCATTTATCGGCCCGCATTTTCTGTCCCACACCTATGATCAGGTGTTTTCTTCCTACGTCTCTGTGGCGCCGAGCCTTGAGCCTCGACCTGATGTGAACAACCTTCAGGGCGTGATGGAAGGGGTGGCCAGCAGGGCACGCGTGGAACTGAAGGAATTTGCGGTTGAGGGTCAGACCTTCACAGCAACGGTCACGTCTAGCGGCCAGATCGACCCGCGTACGACACGTTATTTCGACCGCGCCAACGAATTCGAGAACACGAAAATCGTTGCTACGGAAGATGACGGGAAAACCTTGAAGCTGGAAGGCGATGTCAACCGGGAATACTTTTTCTTCGGGACGGATTCGAACGGTCGCGACATGCTGGCACGAGTCATGCTGGGCGGGCAAATCTCGATCGCCGTCGGTGTTCTGGCGAGCCTCGTTTCGCTGGGGATCGGCGTTGTCTACGGTGCGACAGCGGGCTATATCGGAGGGCGTGTCGACAATGTCATGATGCGTTTCGTCGAGATCCTCTATTCGCTTCCCTTCGTTTTCCTGGTCGTCGTTCTGGTGGTCTTCTTCGGGCGCAGTTTCATCCTGATCTTCCTTGTGATCGGTGCGGTGGAGTGGCTGGATATGGCGCGTATCGTGCGTGGCCAGACACTTGCCCTGAAGCGACGGGAATTTGTGGGCGCGGCTCAGGCTTTGGGTCTGACTGACTGGCAAATCATCCGCCGTCACATCATTCCAAATACGATCGGCCCGGTGGTCGTGTTCGTCACGGTTGTCGTACCCAAAGTCATCCTTCTGGAAAGCTTCCTCTCCTTCCTCGGTCTTGGTGTGCAGGCGCCGCTGACAAGTTGGGGTGCGTTGATTTCCGAAGGAGCCAACAACATCCAGTCGGCGCCATGGCTACTGATATTTCCGGCGATCTTCTTCGTGCTGACCCTGTTTTCGCTCAACTTCGTGGGCGACGGGTTGCGTGATGCACTCGATCCCAAGGATCGTTGACATGAATACACCATCTGAAACCATTCTCACCGTTCGTGATCTCAAAGTCGATTTTACCACGCCTGATGGCACGGTGAGTGCCGTGAAAGGCATCGATCTTGACGTCAGAGCGGGTGAAACACTAGCCGTTGTCGGAGAATCCGGCTCGGGCAAAAGCCAGACAATGATGGGTATCATGGGTCTGCTTGCATCGAACGGCATCATCAAGGGGTCGGCAAAATACCGTGGACGTGAGCTCATCGGCCTGCCGGTCAATGAATTGAATGACATCCGCGGGGCGAAAATCACCATGATTTTCCAGGAGCCCATGACGTCGCTTGATCCTCTTTACAGGATCGGCGCGCAAATCGCCGAGCCTATCATTCACCATCGGGGCGGCAGCAAAAAGCAGGCGCGTGCACGCGTGCTCGAGCTCCTGAAGCTTGTGGGGATTCCCGAACCGGAACGGCGTATCGACAGCTATCCGCACGAGCTTTCCGGTGGGCAGCGCCAGCGTGTCATGATTGCCATGGCGCTCGCCAACGAACCGGATATTCTGATTGCGGATGAGCCGACTACGGCACTCGACGTGACGATCCAGGCACAAATCCTCGATCTTCTGAAGTCGTTGCAGCAACGTTTTGGCATGGCCGTGGTCTTGATCACACATGATCTTGGAGTTGTTCGCCATTTCGCCAACCGCGTCGCCGTCATGCGCCGTGGCGAGATCGTGGAAACCGGTACGACGGAAGATATCTTTGAACGGCCGGAGGCTGACTATACCAGGATGCTTCTCGATGCAGAGCCGAGCGGGCACAAAGCGGCGGTCGGTGAAGGCTCGCCCGTCGTTCTTTCCGGACAGAATGTGACGGTTGATTATGCAATCCCGGGCGGCTTCCTGTCGAAGGCAAGCGTTTTCCGGGCCGTGGACGGCGTCAATGTCAACCTTCGCCAGGGACAAACCATCGGCATCGTCGGTGAATCGGGATCGGGCAAGTCAACGCTCGGTCGCGCGCTTTTGCGTCTTGCGCCGGCAAAGGGCCGTATTTTCTTCGGCAAAACGGAAATCACTGGTCTTGAGAGAAAGGCGATGCGGCCGTTGCGGCGGCGGCTACAGCTCGTGTTCCAGGACCCCTATGGTTCTCTTTCACCAAGACAGACGGTCGGGGAGATCATCACCGAGGGTCTGTTTGTGCACGAGCAGCAGCTCAGCCGTGCTGAGCGGGACAAGCGGGCAATTGAAGCATTGCAGGAAGTTGGCCTCGATCCTGCCGCCCGCAACCGCTATCCCCACGAGTTTTCAGGCGGGCAACGCCAACGTATCGCCATTGCCCGCGCGATCATCCTCAAACCGGATGTCGTCATTCTCGATGAGCCGACATCTGCCCTGGACCGGTCCGTGCAGGGGCAGGTGATCGACCTTCTGCGTGATTTGCAGAAGACACACAGCCTCTCCTATATATTCATCAGCCATGACCTCTCCGTCATCAAGGCCATTTCGGACTATGTGATCGTCATGAGGAACGGCAAAATCGTGGAAGAGGGTGAAACGGACGCGATCTTTAACAGGCCTGCGGCTGAGTATACAAAAACGCTCATCAAATCCGCCTTTACCGCGGAGGTCGCAGCATAGAGTAGGGCCCGGATGTGCCGGTCATGTCTATGGCGCTCAAAAAAATGAGCGTCATTTACTCAAGATCGGTCTGTATCCAGCGGGGCGAATGATGAATGTCGATCGTTTGGAGCCGCCCTGGACCGAGGTTCACAAACCGGTGCGGAATTCCCGCAGGCCCAAGAACAACCTCGCCCGCACCGGCCTCAAGCACTTGGTCGCCGACGAAGAACCGTGCGCGTCCGGCAACAATAACGAAGGTCTCATCATAGGGATGGACGTGAAGACGCGGCCCATCCCCTGGTGTATCGTTACGATATGCAAGGATAGTGGTTGATGCCCCTATTGTTTCTCCTGAAAGAGAGCCGCGCCAGGGGCCTTCATTTTCAATGGAGAAAAGCTTGCCCTTGACCGGAGGACGCCCGTCCGGCCTGATTGTATCAGGATCAAAGTCCCTGCGTGCCATAGTCTTTCTCCTCCTCTATTTCTCCCCATCCGAGTTTCACCAGTTTTGAATGCGTTACAATCATGATTCCGACATGATTGCGGAGATGCTGGAGCACTCCTGCCAATCGAGTCTTTCGGATCCACTTCCCACGTGAATATTCAGTATAGGCCCAAAGCCAGCGGCGATGACCTTCACGTCCGGACGCCAGTCCCAGCGTCTTCCCGCCATTTCCCTGATGAACTGATCGCCCTTCAACGAAGCACGTTCGAGTATTTCTGGTCCGGGAGCCATCCGGAGAGCGGTTTGCCGAGGGATAGGCTGCAGTCCAATGGCGAGCCGGTCTTCGAGATTGCCTCTGTTGGCGGTGTCGGGTTCGCATTCCTCGCGCTCGTGGTCGGCGCGCACAATTCCTGGATCAACCGTCGTGAAGCGCTCGAACGGGCAAGTCTGATGTTGGTCTCACTCGGGAGAGTGCGCCGTTTTCATGGGGCATTTCCGCACTTTGTGCATGCACAGACTGGCAAGGTCATCCCATTTGCGAAGTATGATGACGGCGGAGACCTGGTTGAGACCGCGTTGCTGATCCAGGGACTGATCTGCGCTCGCGAGTATTTCTCTGAGGCGACAGACGCCGAGTGCCGGTTGCGTGCCGCCATCGATAAGATTGTCCAGGGCGTCGAATGGGACTGGTACACGAAGGGACAAAAAGGGCCCTTGTGGTGGCACTGGAGTCCACGGCATGCGTGGACTGTGAACCTGCCGATCGTCGGGTGGAACGAGGCCCTGATCTGCTACGTGCTTGCCGCCGGTTCTGCAAAGCATGCCATTGATGCCGAAAGCTACCATTCTGGCTGGGCGCGTAACGGCGCAATCGCCAATGGCAATGAGTATATGGGGGTCAGACTGCCGCTCGGTGAACCCTTTGGCGGACCACTATTCCTGTCGCAATATTCCTTTTGCACGCTTGACCCACGAGATCTCAGTGATCCCTATTGCGACGACTACAGCGAGCAGGTGCAGGCGCATACGTTGATCAACTACATGCATTGCCGCAAACATTACGCCGAGAAAGACGGATGGGGGCTTTCGGCATGTGATGGTCCAAAAGGGTATTCAGTCAATTCCCCAACCAGCGACAGCGGTGTAATCGCCCCTACGGCCGCTTTGTCGAGCATGCCGTTCCTGCCAGTCCAGGCATCCGAGGCCGCCCGGCATTTCATGGCATGGAATAGTGGCGGGCTTGTTGGACGTTTTGGCCTGATGGACTCTTTCGAACCTTCGAGCGGATGGGTTTCGAAAACACATCTTGCCATCGATCAGGGGCCGGTCGTTGCCATGATGGAAAACCATCGCAGTGGTCTGTTGTGGAAGTTGTTCATGAACGCGCCGGAAGTTCGCCTCGGGCTGAAGAGGCTCGGCTTTCAGACGAAAGCGGTTGGAGCGCGCGCCGGGCGGCCCATTTTTTCGTCTTCTCTTGCCTGATCGCGATCGAGGTGTAACGAGCGCCCGCGTCCGGCGTCGGTAACGGCGAATTATTGATCGGAAAACGGATGTCTTGCGGCTAGCGTCCGCCCCGCCTGACGCTCAGTGACCAAGTCTTGATCATATCCTTTGCTCGTGCCACAGGCGTAGAGGATAACAGCTCCCACGGCTAGCTCGTGGCTTTGACGGATATGCCCTTGTGCCGTGCATATATGCATTTTCGTCTTCGAGAGTTCGCTCAGACTCTTTCCCTACAGTCACCAAGGTTCAAACGATTAAAGCCCTTCTGGCGCTAAGTCATGGGTTTTGCTGAACTATTAAGCAATTGCCTTATTGTACGGCGATATTGAAATATTGTTCAACACTATGGACAGGATTGTTCTCGTTTGTTACTTGCTATGAAAAAAACGGGGTGGAGGTGTGAGCGAGATGAATAGCGACGGGTGTAGCAACAGACGCAATCAATATGGCGTTCTTGCTATGGATGTCTGTTTTGCTGTTTCCCGCATTGTGTGCCCCTCCAGTTCCAGCATGGGAACTCTGACCGGTAACGCCGCCCGCAGGCGTTTGACGGTGAGAAAATGTGGCGCCCCTCCAATGACCGAATATTTCAAGCCGGAGACAAGAGCATGACCGAGACCGACCACAGCACCCCGCTTCTTTCGGTCGAGGATCTGAGTGTGGAGTTCGGTGAAAGCCGCGTTGTTGATGGCCTGTCGTTTACGGTCGAGTCCGGCAAGACGACGGCGGTCGTCGGTGAGTCCGGCTCTGGCAAATCGGTGACATCGCTTTCCACCATGCGCTTGGCCGATATGATGGGCGCGAAATTTGCTTCTGGCCGTATCATGTTTGACGGCAAGGATCTGCTGAAAGCCTCGCAGAAGGAGATGCGCTCGATCCGAGGCAAGGAGATCGCCATGATCTTCCAGGAGCCGATGACGTCGCTCAACCCTGTCTTCACGATTGGCGATCAGCTCTGCGAAGTGCTGATGCTGCA
Source organism: Agrobacterium tumefaciens (assembly GCA_025559845.1). Taxonomy (NCBI): domain Bacteria; kingdom Pseudomonadati; phylum Pseudomonadota; class Alphaproteobacteria; order Hyphomicrobiales; family Rhizobiaceae; genus Agrobacterium; species Agrobacterium tumefaciens. The sequence continues at coordinate 845,094 of CP048470.1, read as the reverse complement.
CGAGAAGCTGAGCAAGTCTGCTGCCCTGGCGGAAGCTCAGCGACTGCTCGACATGGTCCGCCTGCCAGACAGTTCTGCTCTTCTGCACCGTTTTCCACATCAGCTTTCCGGAGGGATGCGCCAACGTGTGATGATCGCCATGGCACTTGCCTGCCGGCCAAAGCTCCTGATCGCCGACGAACCGACGACGGCGCTGGATGTCACCATTCAGGCGCAGATCCTCAACATCATGCGCGATCTGCAGAGGAAGCTTGGCATGGGCATGGTGTTCATCACCCATGATATGGGTGTGGTCGCAGAAATGGCCGACAATGTCGTCGTCATGTGGAAAGGCAAAAAAGTCGAAGAAGGTCCGGTTAGAGAAATCTTCGCGAACCCGCAGCATCCCTACACCCGTGCGCTTCTTTCTGCTGTTCCGCGTCTCGGCAGCATGACTGGTGAAGAATTTCCCAAGCGCATGCCGTTGACCGTACTCCAGGATGGCGAGCCGGTCGTTGTCGGCGAAGAGCGCGTGCAGAACACCGCAAAATATGACGACAAGCCGCTGCTGTCCGTCCGCGACCTGTTTGTCCGTTTTGACGTCCGCAAGAACCTGTTCGGCAAGGCGACACACCGTTGCAGCGCCGTACAGAAGGTGAGTTTCGACATTCATGCCGGCGAAACACTGGCTCTGGTTGGTGAATCAGGTTCCGGAAAATCGACGATTGGTCGGACAATTCAGCAACTGCAAGCCTTGGTTTCCGGCGAGATATCCTTCAATGGCCGGAGCTTCTCGGCCATGTCCGCAGCAGAGCGGTTCCGCATGCGCCAGGAAGTCCAATATATCTTCCAGGACCCTTTCGCTTCGCTTGATCCGCGCAAGACCGTCGGCTTCTCGATTGCCGAGCCGATCAATACTCACGGCCTTATCAATGATCCGAAGGCAGTGCGCCGTCGTGTTGATGAGTTGCTGGAGCGGGTGGGCCTTGGTTCGGAGCACGCCTCGCGTTATCCGCACGAGTTTTCCGGTGGTCAGCGCCAGCGTGTCTGTATCGCCCGCGCGCTTGCGTCCGATCCAAAACTGATTATTGCCGACGAGGCGCTGTCAGCGCTCGATGTCTCCATTCAGGCGCAGATTATCAATCTGTTCATGGATCTGCAGGCCGAACGCGGCCTGGCCTACCTCTTCATCAGCCATGACATGGCGGTGGTGGAAAAGATGAGCCATCGCGTTGCTGTTCTCTATCTCGGCCAGATCATGGAAATGGGCAGCCGCCAGCAGGTATTTGAGACGCCCACCCATGATTATACCCGTCGGCTCCTGTCGGCCGTACCGGTTGCCGATCCAACCATCGAGCGCCAGGGCGCGATCATGGAGGGTGAAATACCCAACCCCGTTCGCCGTGTCGGCGACGAACCGGCCATTCTCGCCCATGAGGAAATCAATCCGGGCCACTTCATCGCGAAGAGTGCCTGAACAACCGCGAAAAATCGCAACCATCTGAAGAGGAACAGGTAGATGATAACAATCAAGAAGGGGATGACGGCAACGCTCGTCGCGCTTGCCCTGGCCGGAACAGCTTTGACGGCTGCACCAGCCCTTGCCGCCGGCAAAATGACCATTTCAAGCCCGCAGGACCCGGGTAGCTGGGATCCGATCGATACCTTCCTCGTGCAGTGGGCTGCCGTTGCGACCAACATCTTCGATGGCCTGACCTATCGCGGTCCCGATCTCAAGCTTCAGCCTGGCCTTGCTCAATCCTGGGAAGAGCTCGACGAAGGCAAGCGTATCCGTTTCAAACTGCGCCAGAACGTCAAGTTCCACAATGGCGAGCCCTTTAACGCGGCTGCCGTCAAGTTTACCTTTGAACGCCTGCTTGGCGACGAAGGTGCAAAGGGTCCACAGCGCTCCAACTACGTTGCGATCGAGAGCATCGATATCATCGATGACTATACCGTCGATATGAAGCTGAAGGCGCCGGACCCGGTCCTGCTCACCAAACTCGCCGGTTACGGTGCGATGATCGTCCCGCCGAAGTACATTCAGGAAAAGGGTGAAGACAACTTCAACCTCAACCCTGTCGGCACGGGCGCCTTCAAGTTCGTTTCCTATGCGCCGAAGAACAATATCAAGCTCGAAGCCAACCCGGAATATTGGGGCGGTGCGCCAAAGCTTTCCGAGCTGGAATATCGCTTTATCACCGAGCCCGCGACCGCTGTTGCCGAACTGCAGGCAGGCCGCGTTGATCTCGTGATCCCGCCGACCATTCCGATCGGCATGATCCCGGTTATCGAAGGCGATGGCAAGCTCGAGATCGTCAGCGTTCCCGGCCCGACGGTTGATGCTCTTCGCTTCAACACGCGTGACGGCATCACCGCCGACCCGAAGGTCCGCAAGGCGATCATCATGGCTGTCGATCGTGGCACGATCGTCAAGTCGATCCTTGCCGGCCAGGCTTCGGAGATCGCCAGCTTCCAGAGCGCGCTTTCCTTCGGATACGACGCCGATCTCAAACCGCTTCCTTATGACCCGGAAGGTGCAAAGAAGCTTCTGGCTGAAGCTGGCGTGAAGGCGGGAGCCGCGCTGCAGATCGATATTCGCGGCAATGATGCAACGATGAATGAAGTGGCGCAGGTAATTTCCAGCTACCTGTCGATGGTCGGCATTACGGCAACGATCAAGCCTTATGAGACCAACGTTCTCCTCAACGACATCATTCCGCAGGGCAAGACCGGCGCAATGTTCCAGCAGAAGTGGGGCGGCTGGACCTTCGACTACGACAACACGGCCTACTCGATGTACCATTCGGGTGAGAAGTGGAACCCCTACGACAAGGACGAAACGCTGGACAAACTGCTGGAATCGCAGCGCCCGCTGACAGACCGTGCAGAGCGCGAAAAAATCCTCAAGCAGGTTGGCTCCTATACAGCCGAACGTGCATTGGAACTGCCGCTTTACAACACCAATGCGATTTACGGCATCAACAAGCGGGTCACGGGTTTTGTCGCACCGCCCGACAACCGCCTGAAGCTCACCGACGTTACCGTCGAATAATCAGTTGATCTTTTGACAAGTCGCCTTGCCCGTGATCAAGCGGGCAAGGCCGGATTTCTCTCCAAGGTAAAGAACGTGGCCGGTTTCCTCATCAAGCGATTGCTGCAGGCGATTTTCGTCGTCATTGCCATCACCCTACTCGTTTCCTTCGCCATCCGCCTGACGGGCGATCCCGCAGTCACCATGTTCCAGGGCGGCGGAGCCATGACGGAAGACGATCTGGCGCGCATTCGTGCAGCGCTTGGGACCGATCGGCCATTTTTCGAGCAATATTTCAGTTTCCTCAAAGGTCTGGTGACACTGGATTTCGGGCGTAGTTTCACCGGCAGTACACCGGTGTCACGGCTGATTGCGGATGCCTTGCCTGCGACCCTGCTCCTGGCCCTCATTTCGATGGCCGTTTCGATTGCATTGTCGATCCCGCTCGGTATCAAGGCCGCGACTTCACGTGGCAAGGCTGCCGATCAGGTGATCCGCATCTTCTCGCTGGTTGGGCTCTCCTTCCCCAACTTCTGGCTGGCCACGATGCTGGTTCTGCTCTTTTCCATTACGCTTGGCTGGTTGCCGCCAAGCGGCATGGGTGGTTTTGCAAGCTATGTCATGCCGGCTGTGACCATGGGTGTCATTCTGACAGCGACCAATGTTCGTCTGGTGCGTACAGCCATGCTCGACACGCTTCGTTCGCAATACGTCATGGTGGCGCGCGCCAAAGGGCTCAGCGAGACCAAGGTTCTATACAAGCACGCATTGCGCAACTGCGCCATTCCGCTGATTACCTATTTCGGTCTGCAGTTCGGTGGCCTTCTCGGCGGCATCGTTGTCATTGAACGTGTTTTCAACTGGCCGGGCCTCGGTACGCTCGCCTTTGATGCGGTTGGCGCACGCGATTACCCAGTACTGCAGGCGGTCATCACCGTCCTGTCACTGATGATTGTCGGCATCAACCTTCTGGTCGATATCGCCTACGGGCTGGTCGATCCGCGTATCCGCACGGAGTAATTGACAATGGCTGCCAGAACCTCCCGCCTTTCGCGCTTTGCCAATCTTGAATTTATCCTCGGTGCGTCCTTGACCACCGTCATCTGCCTTGCCGTCGTGTTCTCCGACGTCCTTTTTCCTGGCGGTGCTGACAAGATCGATCTGATGGCGCGCCTTGCCAAGCCTTTTGCAAATGCCGCTCACCCCTTCGGTACCGATCCACTCGGGCGCGATGTTCTTGCCCGTGTTGTGGCAGGTGGAAAGATCTCGCTGCTTGTCGGATTTACCTCCGTTATCGGTGCCGTTATTTTCGGTGTCGCTGTCGGACTGGTCGCCGGCTATTACCGCGGCTTCTGGGACATGCTGGTCATGCGCTTTGCGGATATCCAGCTTGCCATGCCGTTCATTCTGCTCGCGATCACCTTCATTGCGATTGTGGGCGGCAGCCTGACCAACACGATCATCTTGCTGATCGTGTCGCAATGGGTGCAGTACGCCCGTCTGGTGCGGGGATCTGTGCTGACACTGCGTGAACGGGAGTTCATTCTGTCTGCCCGCGCTATCGGTGTCAGGGACTGGCGCATCATCCTTCAGCATCTGTTGCCCAATCTCATTGGTCCCGTCATTGTTCTCATGACGCTGAACGTCGCCAACAATATTCTCCTTGAAAGCAGCCTTACCTTCCTTGGTCTTGGTGTCGATCCGACAATCCCAAGCTGGGGCGGAATGCTGGCCGATGGCCGTACCTATCTGCAGACGGCATGGTGGGTCAGCGTTTTCCCGGGGCTTGCGATCCTTCTGACCGTGCTTGGCCTTAACCTTCTTGGGGACTGGCTCCGCGACAGCCTTGATCCAACCGGCAGAACCTCGAGGTAAAAGTGATGAAAAAGATTTTCGAACAGTCCTTCGATCGCAGCCTCGATGAACTCGTCGCTCGCGCTGTCCCTAGCCAATCATTCGAGGCATGGACCTTCGATGATACGGCGAGCCGTCGCGCAGCGGAGAGTGAGTTGAAGGCCAAGGGCGTGAAGGCGCGCATCCACAGTGCTTACAAGCCGCTTCTCTTCACCTTTATCGAAGACATTGATCTCGAAGGTGTAACCGCAATCGAAGTGTTCTACCCGGTGCATCAGAATGCGCCTGCCAACCGGTTCCGGCTTGAAGCCTATCCACTGGCAGCCATGGTGGGCACCGCAAGGATCGAGTTCATCGCCCGCGCCGATGGTGCCTTCCATTATGACGTCGTCCTCAAGCGTGGCGAGCATGAAGAAAAAATGACCGTGCTCGCGCCAAACCGCGTGCACACTGATGTCGTCGGCGAAACCAATCTGTCACCGACGGGCTGGTACCGGGCTGAAGGCGACAAGGCAGGTGAGCGGCTGGAGACGGACTACGAGCGGCTTTTTGAAGCTGCTATCGGCGCTGTCACCAACCATGACTGGGGCACGCACGAACCCTATTTCGAAGAGTTGAACATCCGCGTTTCGCATCCGGCTGGTGATCTGCCCCTTCCTGTCGGCGACGAGGTTGTCAGCCTGCGCGAGGCACTGCACGAGGATTTCTATTTCTCGCTTCTCGAGTTTTTCCAGAAGAAGTCCGGCAGGCCGCTTGGCGACCGGGGACTGAAGCCGGGGCAGATTGTGCCAGAGATTGTCAGGAGTGAGGGCGAGATTTCTGTTGCGATCGAGACCCGTGCGCTCAGCACTGGCTTCCTTGATGGTAAGGAGCAGGGGATCGACAACGCCGCTGAGCCGGTTGCGGCCGCCCAGATTGCGAAGTTGCTCGATGACGTTGGTGGCGAGGCGTTTGTCGCCGTTTCACGTTCCGGCCGGGCGGTGAACGCCCGCTACATGAAAGGCACCGATGCAGCCGTCATGATCAGCGGTGGCCAGCATCCAAATGAAACGACCGGCATTGTTGGCGCGATCCGTGCAGCCCTGAAACTTCGGCAACAGAACGGCGCGCATTTCACCATCTCGCCGCTTGAAAACCCGGATGGTTATGCACTCCATCAGCGGCTTCGCGTCGACAACCCGCGGCACATGCACCATGCCGCTCGCTACACAGCGCTCGGTGATGACCTTGAGTACCGCACCGAGGAAAATTCAGGTCAGCATCTGAACGAGAAGGCAATCCGGTTCAAGGCACAGGATCTCAGCGGAGCTGACGTGCATGTGAACCTGCATGGTTATCCATCGCATGAGTGGACACGTCCACTGTCGGGTTACGTGCCGCGCAATTTCGCGATGTGGACATTGCCAAAAGGCTTTTTCCTGGTCATGCGTCATCACGCGGGCTGGACAGAGCAGGCAGAAGCGATGCTCTATCATGTGACACGTCACCTTGGCGCCATTCCGGGAATTCTCGATTACAACAACCGGCAAATCGCACTTTACGAAGCGCATGCCGGCGAAACGGGTTTCCGCATCATCAATGGCTTCCCGTGCCTATCAACGGTTGATGACAGGCACACTGTGCCCCTGACGTTGATCACTGAGTATCCGGATGAAACCATCTACGGCGATGATTTCATCATCGGCCATACGGCGCAGATGGAGACCGTGATCTCTGCTTACGAGGCTTGGCAGATCATCAGGGCGAAGGCGATCGCTTAGAGATCGACGGCAATGGCGGAGCAATTCCAGCTCCGCCTGTGCAAGCCGTAGCATCGGTTCAGACCTTACCTTCCTTGCTTCGCCGTAAGCTGTCTAGAAAAGACTTTTGGCCGAAAACGGCGCCGTTGGCTGCCTCATGTCCGAGGTTCGAAACAGCCAAGCGGGATCTTTAGATAAGAACGCCCGTTTTCTTCCGGTTCTGGCAACCGTCCGCCGCGAAGGTTCACCTGCAGGGCTGCGAGCATTAGTTGTGGCAACGGAAGTGTTGCGTCGCGTGCTTCCCGGACCTTCACAAATTCGTCCTCGGTTGGCAGGCCGGCGAAATGCTTGTTGCCGACAATCTGGTCCTCAACGGTGGTTTCGCAAAGCGCTTCGCGCCCATCAGGTGCATAATCGTGGCCGACGAAAAGTCGGGTTTTGGGCGGAAGGTCGAGGATACGCCTGATGCTGCGATAAAGGTCACGGGCATTCCCCCCTGGAAAATCTGCCCTGCTCGAACCGCTGTCGGGCATCATCAGCGTGTCGTGAACGAAAGCCGCATCGCCGGCCACGTAGGTTATCGACGCCATCGTGTGACCGGGTGAGAAGAAAACGGTCACAGGGATGTTGCCGACCATGAAGGTCTCACCGTCCGCGAATAACCGATCCCAGTCGGAGCCGTCAGCGGAGATTGCCTCGCCCAGATTATAGATGTTGCGCCAGAGCACCTGAACTTTTTTGACGTGTTCGCCGATTGCCGTGGGTGCTGCGAGCTTTCCTTTCAGATACTGCGCCGCCGAGAAGTGGTCTGCATGCGGATGAGTGTCGAGTATCCAGACGACCTCGATCCCGCTTTCTGAGATGTAATCGAGGATCTCGTCGGCACGCACTGTGTTCGTGGCTGCCGCTGCCGCATCATAACCAAGGACAGGATCGATGACCGCACCCTTCATGGTGGCCGGATCGTGAAACACATATTGCCAGCTTCCGGTCGGCTTGTCCCAGAAGGCTTTCACGACTGGCGCGACAATGCTCATGCAAATCTCCTGTCTATCCTGCGGCGTCAAAACGCCCGGTCGGTCATATGTTGCAAAAGGGCTACGGAAGCATTGCTTCGATGTCAGACGTGATTGTTCTTTGGACTTATGGGATTTGTACACGGCTTCGTCGATGCGTAAAGCCATGCGATTTGGATCTGCTGATCGAGGGGTGCTTTCAAGAAATGCTGCCGAGGCTAAGACTGGTAAAACTCTGTCATCTGACAGAGTTCTTGGTGAGCGCGGTGATGATCATTTTTTGATGTGACTTCAGTCCAGCCCACGTGGCATTGCGGTATCGATGATTGTTGGAGGCTCGATAAGTGAGATTGAAATACGCGCTGTTGGCAGCTTCTTTGACAACCTGCTTTCTCGGATACGGTCCAGCCCGTGCAACGACCCCTGAGCACGATCCATGCGAGATTCATCGTTACAACGGAATGGACTTCGTTGTTTGTGCAGCTAGGCCCGGATCGACAAATTTGAAACTGGCGTGGGCTGATAAGGAGGGGAAACCCTATCGGAGCTTTTCGAACCTTCGTCGCGCAATGACCGCTGAAGGAAAGCAGATCCGCTTTGCAATGAATGCAGGCATGTTTGATGAACAGTACAGGCCGGTCGGGCTCTATGTTGAAGACGGATCTGAGCGGAACGCGATTAACACCGGGACATCGGATAAGCAGCCTGCTCCGAACTTCTTCAAAAAGCCAAATGGTGTGTTTTATCTCTCATCCGGAGGAGCAGGTATCCTTCCGACGAAGGAGTTCCGGGCCGCGGCGCCGAACGTTGATTTTGCTACCCAGTCCGGTCCCATGCTGGTCACAAACAATGAGATAAATCCTATTTTCATAAAGGGCTCATCGGACAGGACGCGCAGAAGTGGGGTAGGGCTTTGCGCCGACGACATGCTTATTTTTGTTGCGAGCGAGAAGAGCATCAACTTCTACGATTTCGCGACAGTGTTTCGAGACACGCTTAGGTGCGAAGATGCACTTTTCCTCGATGGTGGCGATGGAGTTGGTTTCTTCAGTCCGACGTTGAAGCGAAATGATTGGTCATGGCACGGCGGTTATGGGCCCATGATCGTGCTACTTGCAGAAGATCCATAGTTCTCAGCGGTAACGTCTCGCGACGCTCAGCAGGTCTCCAAACCGGATGTCGGGCTTAGAGCGCTCCCAATTTGCTGTGGTGTCTCACCATAACCACCGGTCAAGTGATCTGCACGGAGACGGGAACCGACATCTCACGGAGGCGGATGTTCCTGCTTCAACTGTTGCGGACGTATCCTTGCGCACCTTGTCATTGTTCAGTGAGTGCGCATTGCTTAGTCAGTAGCTGACCGTCACGACCACCGTATCGGCATAGTTTCCCGGGGCCGGGGTATTCTGTGCCGGGACGCGGCCGTAAACAGTCAGGCTTTGCGCGCTACCTGTTCCAGTCCCCGACGCTATCTGTCCGGCCGCGCTTCCCCAGACATTGGTGCGTCCAGCATCGCGATAGAGACCGTAGGTGATTGACGCTCCACCAAGGACCATCTGACGCGAAGCCGGAGGGCTGTTACTCAGCCCACCATTGAGGGCGACGGTGTAGGCAAGGTTGGCCGTGCAGGTCAGAGTTATCGCTCCTGTCGTATCGACAGCGCTGTTGAGGACACCATGACTGCCGAAATTGATGTTCTGTGCCGAGACGAGGCATGCGGGCTGTACCGCTGCTGTTACATTGAATGGGACCTGCGTCGGATTTTGCGTGATGTCGGCGCAGCTTGGAGCGATCAAGGTGTATGAAGCGTATGTGAAATTTGTCTGGGCTCCGGCAAAACTGGATAGATAAATGCCTCGCGTCGCAGCAGCCTGAGATGCGTTTATTCTGCCGTAGACCGTACGGCTGGTGCTGTTGAACAGAAGCGGTAACGCGAGATCGATTGGTGGCGGTGCGCCAAGCGCCGTTTGCGAGACCGATCCCCAGGATGTCGTGCGCCCAGCGTTCTGGTAAAGCTGATAATTCAGGGTGTTTGTTCCCTGCAGCATGCGCCTGATGCCACCCGATTGGCCGCCGCTTCCAGCGTTGATATTCGGGCAGATGCGGACAGATAGCGCAAGCGAGAGAGGGTTTGAACAGGTCACGCTTAGCGTCGCGGTGCTGTCAACTGCAGTCCCCGGCGCTAGATTGACGAACCCGAAGTTCATATCAGACATGCTGAAACTGCAGCTTTGTGCTAGTGCCGGGGAGGAGAAGAGACAAGCAGTGAGGGCAAGCCCTGCCCAAGAGAGGTAGCTTTTGCCGAAGATCAAAGACGATTTAACCGGGGTATTTGGTCCGCGCATTGTCATTGAGCGCTCCTGCATACGGCATCGAGGGTTGTTCGTTGATCGGCGGAAGCGCTGGCTATGACCTCTGCTTCGCAATTCCCCTTCGTGGGTTGCGAAATAAGAAGACGGTTCTTTTCTGCAATATTCTCGAGATAGGCCTGTCCATCGTAGCCAACCACGAAGTCATGCTTGCCATCGACCGTGCCGGTGGATCCGGTTTCAATAAAGTCACCGTTTTCGTTTTTCAGGGTGACCAGAGCGACGCGGCCTCCGGTTTCGACCTTGAAGTCGACAACCGCCCCGCCGCCTTGGGCGGGAACAACGGTCTGCTTGGTCCGGTCGATCCTGGCATCAAGAGGAAGGTTGCCGGGATCGAGCGTGATCGTGTTGGCGTCATAGGACCTGAGGTTGGGAAGCAGTATCTTACCCCGCCGGTTTGTCTGTCCGATCGGGCGGTTTTCAAGTGAAATCTCGACGCCCGGTGCACCCGCATCCACGACAGCAAAGGCATCGTCGATCCGGTTTCCAACGAACACATCACCGCCCGCAATTGCGATCGATCCATCCACCTGCGCGTAGGCTTGCGTGCTGCCATTGAACTGATCAACGCCGGCCGCGACACGCGCAATGCTTCCACGATAGCTGCCGGATGCGGAGATGATTTCACTGCTTCCTCTCGAACCACGCAAACGCCAGCCGTAGCTTCCTTCGGTCTGCTGTTCTGATTTCGCCAGATCAGCTGTCACAGAGTAACCGTCGTCATCGGATGACAACCCGACCGAGCTTGAAACCCCGTTGCCGAATGTCCACGAAAGCCCGGCAAAGATGCCATAGGAACCTTTGTCCTCAAGGTCCTTATAGGCGGTGACGAAAATGTTGCCGCTCTCGCCGAACGAACGGGTTGCTGAAACTCCGAGCAACCGGGACTTTCGTTCGTCGAAGGTCTCAAGTTGCGTGTAGGAGAAATTCAGGCTGGTCTTGTCGAAGCCGAGTTGGGTTGAAACGGAGACCTGATCGAGGGCACGAGGCGCCCTTGCACTGATCGAACCCCATTTGCTTTTCGACATGTCGGCAGAAACGGATGCGATATCGTGGTAGTCGCCAAACGTCCTCTGTGTCCTGGCGGCAAACTGGACGCCAAGCAATTCGGCTTCGACACTTGCTGCGAGTAGGTGGCCGCTCTGCGTTCCAAACTGGCTGGTCGCGCCGGAGACGGTCCCCAGTCCTGACGTGCCGAGCGTGAAAACGCCACCCAGACCGACGTTGTAGAAGTCTTCGCCACCCTCGGCATGGGCTTCGAGGGTGAGCTTATCCGAAAGCCCGTAGCGAACAGTTGCAGACCCAAGCAATCTTTCATCATAGTCGAACGATGAGGTTCCGTAGTCATTGCGTGCAAAACCCAGCTCTGCGGAAAAATCGATCAGTCCCTTTGCGAGTAGGTCAGCCGAAGCAAAAAACGGCGTTTCCGATATGGTCTCGCGACCGAGAGCATCGCGGACAACCAGGCGTGCATTGCCGGCACCACTCACGACGGGGAGATTGGTGATGGAGAACGGGCCTTCCGGAACGTCCTGCGATATGCGCCGGATATTATCGACATAGACGTCTACGGTGGAGGGTACGGCCGCAGAGCCAGAAAATTCCGGCATTGGCATAGTGACCATGTCTGGCCGCAGGTCGAAGTTCCGGCGTATCTGTATCCCGCCAAGTCGCGCCGGTCGTGTCCACACTAGTCCGCCAGTGATCAGGTCACCTGCGCGATAGGTTGTCAGGGTCTTCTGATCTGAATAGGTCCAGCTCGTGTCGAGGCGTCTTGTATCGAACTGATCGAGCCTCGATGTGCTCAGCACCTGAGAGGAAGACAGGACGCCAAGCGGACCGAACATCCGACCTTCCAGAAGGGCTGACACACCATTGAATTCCGCAAGGTCGGACCAGTCGGTGCCTCCGGATGATCCATAGATCGTGTAGTTCATCAGGCCCCCCCAATTGCGCACGGCCTCGCTCTCTGGCTCTTCATCGTCTTGTGGTGCGGGTTTCGCCGACGCATCGATGACCTTGTCGGCCCGAGCCGTCACAGACACCGTGAAATAGATCGACTGGGTGCTTTCGTCGTAACGCGCGGTGACATCCGGAAGCTTCGAGATATCGATCCAGCCGTCCTCAGCCTTCGCGCTCTCAACCGGTGTGATGCCGACGTTCTTCAACTGAACCGGTTCGATGAAAAGTGAGCCGGTGCCGTTTTGACGAAATGTGGCGATCAGTTCTGTCGAGACGTCGTTAATATAAACCTCGAGCTGCAGTGGTATTGCCCCTTCTGCGGATAAAGAGGCTGGTGGTGCCGCAGGAGGTGAATCCTGCGCCACGGCAAAACCGCTCGATGAAATGATCGTTAAACCTGCAATCGTCAAAACGGCAAGGCTAACCGCCGTTGAGGCGCGCCGTCGCATTGACGGGGCCGCCTTCACTGTCAGCCGAGACCTTTAGCGTGCCTCCGCCTCTTTTCACGACTGCTGGAATGAGCCAGCTTGCCCCCGATTTTCCAAGGACATAACCGACCAGTCCTTGCTGCTGCGCCACTGCCTGGCCATTGCCGCCGAGAAGCTTGAGATTGGCGATACGCAGTCGCTTCAGACCCTTGTTGGAGACTGTTACCTGATAACCGTTTGCTTTCGGTGTGACGGTCCAGACAGGCTCTGCGTCAGAGGCGGATGCATTCGAGAAGAAGACAGGTATGGAGTGGCGGACGACAAGGTTGACCGTGCCGGATGGAGCCTTGGTCTGAACCGGCAATTCATCCACCATGATGCGGTAACTCTCTTCAGCCTTTATGGGGGCTTTGGAGAGCCGAACGATCCGCACGAGGTTTTCAGCGCCTGGCTTCAATTGTGTCATTGGTGGACTGGCGACAACATCTTCTGCCGCCGTCAGGACGTCGCTGCCGTTCTGCTGGGTCCAGCGGAATATTCTGACCTGCACGTTGATCGGAATTTTTGCATCATTCCAGATGCGAAGACTACTGGAGGCCGCTGGTGCCCTCAGATCGAGAATGACGGGTGAAACCCGTAGAGACGTTGCGTGTGAAGGTGAAACAGACAGTCCGGCAATGAACGCAGCCGCTAAGGTACAAATACGCATGCGCGATCCTCCCTCTGGCGATCAATAGGTGAGTGTGGCCCTCACGGTGTCGGTGTAGACGCCCGGTACGGGTGTCGTCTGGGCAGTTACTCGCCCGTAAACGGTAAAGGTCTGGGCAGCACCCGTTCCCGTTCCCGTCTGTCTGTCCAACCCGACTGTATCTCCCCACACCTGGGAGTGGCCGGTATCCTGGAAAAGGGAATAGGAAATGGTTGCTCCGCTTGTTCCCGTCATCAGTCGGTTGGCTACAGTGGCGCCGCTCCCGGCCCCCGCGCTCAGGCCAAGTGTATAGGGCGTCGTTGATGTGCATTGAACGACGATCTGGCTTGTCGCATCCACGTTTCCGGCAATGAAGCCGCTGTTGCCGAAGTTGAGCAACCCGGCAGAGTTGATCTGGCACGCCGCCTGAATGGTAATCTGGACGGTAAAGTCTGACGTCGTGGAAACTTGCGCAGTGCTTGATGCTGGCACCAACATTAACGCTGCAAGCGTTGCGATGGCCCCTGATATCGCGAACTTCATACTCTTCCCCCCGTGCTGTCACACCGCTGGTTTGCCGACGATGCGAAACAACCGATCACTCGAATAGCGAGTAATAAGAATATGCTAATACTCGTATCGATTGGGTTAATGAAATCTTAACGCGGCGAACCGAAAACTACAGGGCGAAATGCAGTATGCGAAACAACCAATTGGCCACTGCGTCAAAACACGAGATTGACCGCTTGCGCGAGATCCAACGGCAGACCCCGCTCATCAAGCTCTGGACGAAGCTTTACCTCGTGAGCTGATCACAAAAAGGAAATATGGCCCCCCAATGAATGCGGCGATTACACCTGCCGGGATTTCGTAGGGGAAGTCGGCAGCGCGCCCAAACCAGTCGGCACAAATCATGATCGCTGCACCGGTTACACCAGCAGTCAGAAGCGTGCGCATCTGACTGCGCGCACCAGTCATGCGCGCCAAATGAGGTGCCATCATCCCGACGAAACTCAACGGGCCGACGATCATTGTTGCGATGCCGGTCAGAAAGGCAGCAAACACTAACAGAAGGAGACGTGACCGAGACGGGTTCACACCAAGTGAGCGCGCCGTACTATCGCCGAGCGGCAATATCTCTAATGCGCGGCGAAAGAGCGGCGATAGCGAAAGACCGATCAACAAGAGGGCGGTTGCAATGATCGCGACGATGCTGGTGGCACGGAATGTCGGGCCCATCGTCCAGGCCAGTATGTAGCTGGCGCGTGGATCACCGCTCGCGACGATCAGCGAGATCAGCGCGGTTGCCAGAGCACTTATCGCAATGCCAGAAAGCAGAACCGGCCCTGGCGCGTAGCTTTTGCCTCTTGCGACGATCAGCACGATCGTAAAGGCGACCATAGCGCCTGCCACTCCTCCGGCAAGAGGAAGCAAGGGTGAGGCCATGCCGCCAGCGAAGAATGCAAGGATGATCCCCAATCCAGCTCCGCCACTGACACCAAGCCCTTCGGGACTGGCGATGGGGTTGCGGGTCATGGCTTGGGTAACTGCGCCGGCTATGCCCAGCATGGCGCCAGCGCTGGCCGAAGTCAGGACACGCGGCCATCGGCCTGCAAAAAGGACCGATGGCTCGACGTTTCCTGTGAAAAAACGCTCCGTCAGGGAAAACGCTGTGAGCAGCGCAAGAATAGCCACAGAGACGACAACCACGAGCAGAGCAGACTTGCCCCGCAAAGCCGGCGCAAGGTCGTTGTGATACGACTGGTCAACCGTATGTGGAACGTATTTGACAAGCAGTAACATCAGGACAGCGCCTGTGATTGCAGTGATCGTACCCGTTGGCACCTCACCGATGGCCGGAGCCGCAACCAGCACAAGGCTGTCCGCGAGCATGAGAAGGGCTGCGCCGAGCAGTGTACCCCAGACAAGTCTTTGCCGCAGCGTACGGGCGCCGGATAGTCGGACGATGTTGGTCGCCGCAAGGCCGATAAAGGCGATCACTCCGACACGTGCGACAACGCAAGCTGACAACACGGTGGCAAGGAATAAAACAGCAATACGAAGACTGGAGGGGGATAGTCCGAGCCCGCGTGCCTGTGTCTCGTTAAGGCCTATGATCTCCAACGGCCGAGAGAACAACAGCAGTGCAGGGATCAGAATAACAAGTCGTGACGCTAGTGCTTGTGCGTTGGTGTAGTCATTCTGAATGAGCGAACCGCTGCCCCAGATGAAGACACCTCGTAGGTACTCGTGATGGAAAAGTGCCAGGATAACGGACGCCGAACCTGCAGAGAAGCTGATCACCATACCGCAGAGCAGAAGTGTCATAGGCGAGAAGTCAGATCTCTTTGCCAGTCCCGCGACGATGAAAACTGCCGCAATTCCGCCGGCAAGCCCCGCGATCTCCCGGTCGTGAGCGTTCACTGTGGCGACGGAAAGAGACAGGAGCGTAATAGCGAGCTGCGCGCCAGATAGGATGCCGAGCGTGGATGGTTCTGCCAAAGGGTTACGCAGGATCTGCTGAAATATCGTACCTGCAAAAGCGAGCGCGCCGCCGGCCAATATCGCGACCACGATGCGGGGCAGCAAGGAGAAACGAACATAGATCTGATCGAAGGATGCCGGATCGGGTTGCATCAGCATGTGTGGCACATCCGGGAGCGAAACACGGCCCGTAATTGCGGAAGCGTAAAGCGCTATGGCAATAACGGCGGTAACGACAAAAAGGCGCGACGGTGTGACGAGACGTAAAATCATGAAAACCCAAGGCCTTGGCGAAGTACCTCTGCAAAGCGCATCGCGGATGGAAAGGCCCCGAAGACCCAGGTTGGTGGTATCATGCAAACCCGTCCTTCCCGGACCATTGGCAAAGCCTGCCAGAGTGAGCTTTGCAGGAAGGAGCTGGGTGGTGCCGGTTCGATAATGACGAGCCTGGCGTCCGGGAAGCGGGCGATTGCGTCGAGCCCGGCGGTTGCAAAACCCCAATTGTTGGTCGAACCATCCCAGGCGTTGGCAATTCCCATCCGTTTCAGGACATCGTCGAACAGGCCTCCGGCGCCATAAACATCAATGAGCCTGTCGTCGGTGAACTTGATGATGAGGAGGGGATGCCCGTCATAGGTCGTGAAGTCTCGCGCTATGGCGTCTAACCGACTATTGGACCTGTCGAGGTAGCGATCTGCGACATCGCTCTTTCCCATGCGGGAAGCGATTTCTTTGAGCGCATTTTCCGCGGCCTGGAGCGGTTGTCTTGCCGAACTGTAAAGCGGAAGTGCCAGCGTCGGAGCGATCTCATTGAGACGATCTGCAGAAATGCCGTATCCTGCTTGGGAAAGGATCAGATCAGGCTTGAGGGCTCGCAGAAGTTCCATGTTCGGCCAAGACCTCAAACCAAGGTCGATCGTGCCGTCTGGCAGAGTAGGGGTCACAACTCGATCTTGATAGAGCGGTGCTTCTGCAACGGCGAGCGGTTTGATGCCAAGAGCAAGAAGGCTTTCGGCCCAACCCCAGTCCAGGACTGCGACCCTCGGAGGCTCTGATCCTGCGTTTGCCAATGTCGGGAGAAACACGCAGCTCAACGCGGCGGCAAATTTCCGCCGCGTCAGCCGATTCTTTACGTCGGGCAGGGAAACCATCGAGCTACCAGCTGTACTTGAGCGTCGCATAAACGCTCCGACCTTCTCCCCAGTAGCACCCGGTTGCTGCGATGCAGGTCGAGACATATTTCTTGTCAAAAATATTGCTGACGTTGAGCGAGGCCTTCAGCCCTTCAAGCTTGGGATTGGCTTTGCCAAAGTCGTAGCGGACAGCCGCATCGAAAACCGTGTAGGACGGGACATCAAACTGGTTGGCGTTATCGCCGAAGGTTTGCCCCGTATATCGCGCGCCGCCACCGAAGCTCAGACCATCCCATGCATCGGACGATTGCACCGCGTAGTCGAGCCACAGGGATGCCTGTTGGCGCGGGACAAAAGCAAATCGATTTCCCTCATTGCTGATGCCTGCGGCGTTAGGGTTGGCTTTGGTGATTTCGCTGTCCGTATAGGCATAGGATGCGAGCACGGAGAATGCGTCGGTGATCTCTGCTTTCCCTTCCAGCTCGATACCGCGCATTCTGACCTGGCCGGTCTGGACACTGAAGCTCCTGTTTATGGGGTCAGGAGAAAGAACATTGTCCTGCGTGAGATCATAGGCCGAGAGGGTGATGAAGCTGTTGCTGCCATTCGGCTGATATTTAACGCCGACTTCGAACTGTTCGCCAGTGGTCGGGTTGAAAGCATTGCCGAGGCGGTCCGTACCACTCGCGGGATTGAACGAGGTGGAGTAGCCCGCATAAGGGGAGATGCCGTTGTCGAAATTGTAGACTAGGCCGGCACGCCAGGTAAAGCGGCCGTCGCGTTGGTCAACCTCACGATCGGACGTGCTCGTGCGGGTTCTTGTGTCGGTATTAGCCCAGTCGTAACGACCACCAAGCGAGAAGACGAAATTATCCCACTCGACCTGATCCTGGGCATAGAGACCGACCTGACTGCGGTCCTGGTCGATCCGCGTTGCCGTCGGCGGTCTTTTGATCGTTGTTACGCCGTAGACAGGATTTATGCCGTTGAACGGCGTCAAAATGGGTGACAGCGAGGATTCTTCGTAGCGGCTGCTCTCATAGGAATAGTCGAGACCGAAGAGTGCTGTATGTGCCAAATCTCCCGTCGAGAAATGGCCAACCGCCTGATTGTCGATCGTTACGCCTCTGGCGCTTTCAGGAAATGCCCATGCGTAGCGATAAAAGGCCGTTGGATTGCACGCCCCAGGGCAATAGGGCTGAACGCGCTGGCTATCCGTGCTGATATAGGAATAGCGGAGATTTTGACGCACGGTCCAGGTGTCGCTGAATTCGTGCTCGAACTCATAACCTATAGCCGCCTGGTCGCTGGTGTAGTGATCGTATCCTGGTTCGCCGGGAAAGGCGCTGCGCGGCAATTCCGGATAGTTGCTGGTATAAAGCGTTCCGTTTGCAGGAAGCGCAGGCGCGCCGCCGCCTCCGGGAGAATCGATCCGCTGGTAGCTGCCGTACACGGTCAACGATGTTGCCTCATCCGGTTTGACCGTGAAAGAAGGTGCGATATAGCCCTTCTTTTCGCGCACGAAATCATATTGTGTGTCGGTCAGGCGACCGAGACCTACGATGCGGTAAAGGAAACTGTCATCGCCGTTGACCGAGCCACCAAGGTCGAATGCCGTCTGGAAGCGGCTATCTGAACCGAACTGCATCTCCACCTCATTTGGGGCAGTTGCACTCGGGCGCTTCGACACCATGTTGATCAGGCCGCCTGGCTCGCCCTGACCATAAAGCACCGACGATGGACCTTTAAGCACTTCGGCACGCTCCAGGCTGAATGGCTCGACACGCGGCTGGGCATATCCACGCGATCCGAATGGAAGGCGCAGGCCATCCAGATATCGTCCCGGCCGGAAGCCGCGGATCGTGAACCAGTCATAACGGGCGTCGTCACCGTACTGGCTTATGACACCAGGCGTGTAGCGTAGTGCCTGCGTCAGCGTCGCAGATCCCTGCGCGGCCATCTGGTCCTTCGTAACGACGTTCACCGCCTGAGGTGTTTCTTTCAGCGATGAATCGGTCTTCGTTCCCGTCGCGCTCTGCGTCGCGACAAATCCTTCGACCGGACCGCGTGCCCGCTCTCCCTGCAGCGTAATTGGCTGGAGCGTCGTCGTTCCATCCGCTCCAACTGTCGCAGAGGCGGCCTTCGGATTGACAAGCAACACCGTCGTTGGCGTGGTGAAGCGGTAGGTCAGGCCGGTACCAGCCAGGAGGCTCGACAATGCGTCTTCTGCCGTGGCATTTCCACGTAGACCTTTTGTCCGCAAGTTGGGAGGAAGAGGGCCGTCAAAGCCCACATCGATGCCAGTCGCCGATGAAAAGCGCACCAGCGCGGACGAAAGAGTTTGGCCGGAGATGGCGAACTCGTAGCTTTTTGCGTCTTGTGCAGTCGCGATAGATGAAATCGCAACCGGCGTAAAACTGACGCACGCAGCCAGCAAGATCCTGCGAAACAGCCGAACTTGATTGGCTCCGACCTGACTTTTCCTAGTCACTTGTTTTGCCCCCTGCAAACACTTGGCCCGACTATTTTCGGGCGTTTCATCAAGGGGACGTACGAGCCTGGGAAAAACCTCGGTCGATTTTGAACTTTTTATTTCGGATAGATCAAGGTCAGCAAAGGCGAGTAGCTGGCAATGCGAATTGGCAGGCCATTCTCAAGATTATCCAATATCGAGCCTGCCCGACGCACGTCGACGATGATGCTGACAGGCCGGCGTGCAAGGGCGTTATCCATGACAATCATCTTGCCACGCCGCCAATTGGAGAGAGTGGCGACGATATCCTCGAATGGCGTCGAGATGAAAACGAGTTTGCCGTCACGCCATGAAAGCTGGGTCTCGACATCTGCAGATTGAGGCAGGGACAGGCGATCATTTGCGAACACGACCGACTGGCCCTCGTGGACATCCTGTTCCTGGTCGGGCGCCGATACTCGGACTGAATGTTCAACCACAGAAACGGTGACACCATTTTCACGCATGGCGACGGAGAATTTCGTTCCAAGCGCGGTGCTGTTCAAAACGCCGGAACTGACGACGAAGGGTCTGCCTGGATCTGGGGCAACGGTAAAAAATCCCTCTCCTTGGTGCAAAATGATGTGTCGCCCATCCGCAGTGAAATTGACTGAGATGGCACTCGCAGTCGACAGTTCAACGACCGAGCCGTCTGGAAGCGCATAACGGGCAGTCTCCCCGACACCTGTGCGATAGTCCGCGTCTGCCTGGAGGTAGGCGCGAGTCCCCAACCCAGCTCCTGCCAATATTAACAGTGCTCCTCCCGACTTGAGGACCGTTCTGCGCGTCAGGGACGATGTGGGCGAGATCTCAGGGAGCGCCGAAGCGCCGAGCCACAAGCGCTCAAGTTCCGCATATGCCTTCGCATGGGAAGGGCTCTGTTCAAGCCAGGCTCGGAAATTGGCGCGATCGGTAGGGCTGGCACCATCATCAAGCAACAAGGCAAACCACTCGGCCGCCTGGCGCGCGATGTCCGGCTGGTCGTCAGGACAGTGTTCCCGTAGAGAATGGTTCTGCATTGCGGCCTCTCTTGTCACCGTTTGAGCGTGAGAGTGGTCAGCGCTCTGCATTCATCTGTGCACGCAATCGCTCAAGCGCGACTACCATATGACCGAAAACCGTCTTTGGCGATATTCCGAGACGTTCGCCAATCTCGACATATGTCAGGCCTTCGATCCGGGATAGCAGGAACACCTCCCGTGCCCGAGGAGGCATGTGCTCGAGGGCCGCCTGAACGCGCAGGAGTTCCTGGCGGCTGATGGTAGCCGCTTCGGCCGAGGGTGTCGGGTCCGAGATGGATTCGAGGCCGTCGATCCCGTCGATGAAGGGGCCAATCTTTTTACGGCGTTCGTGGTCAAGCGCGAGGTTGCGTCCCGTGATCACGAAGTATCCCGCCAGATCAACGACATCGCGCAGGAGGCCCGGACGTTCCCAAAAGCGTATAAAAGTATCCTGCATGAGATCGGCAGTGGTCGCCGAGCAGTGAACGCGACGGTAGATGACACGTGTCAAACGAGCGCGCACGTCCAAAAATGTCTTGAGAATTTCGGACTGTTCGACGCTTTCCATGGAATGCTGCTATCATCCTTGCACACAAAAAATCAAGAGAAAGATGACGATAATAGTCATGTTTTTATTTGTTGTGAGATGAGGCGAGCAGTCATCCCTCAAAGTCGGTGAAACTGCTGAGGGACGCCCATTTTTCAAGTTCTGCGCGCCGGGACGTATTCGCGTTACGGATCGCGGCTAAGGCGTCACTACCCAAGGCCAAGCGAGACGGTGGATTTTCCATCTGGGCAATTTTTAAGATGACCTGAGCGGCCTTGGCTGGATCGCCTGGCTGGCGTCCATTGTAGTCACGTTGAAAACGTGCGGCAGCACCGACCACCGCATCATATTCTGGTCGGCCTTCGCGCAGTTCAGTTGAGCTTCCCGCGAAATCGGTTCTGAAGCCACCGGGCTCGATAATTGTTACCTTCACGCCGACAAGCGCCATCTCCTGCGCCAGAACTTCTGAAAATCCTTCCACACCCCATTTGGCTGCGGAGTAACTCGCACGTCCCGTGGAACCCAGACGGCCACCGACCGAAGAGACATTTATGATGTGTCCGTGACGCTGTTCACGCATCAGCGCGATGACAGCCTTGGTGACAATGATGGTACCAAACAGATTTGTCTCGATCTCGCGTCTCATTTCTTCGATATGAGTATCTTCGATTGCACTGACGTTGCCGTAACCCGCATTGTTGACGACCACATCGAGGCCTCCAAAGGCTGACTTTGCAAATTGTACAGCATCGTCCGCAGCTATTGGATCGGTGACATCAAGCGGGAACAGCACAACTCGAGCGGCATGTTTTTCAACCAATGGCTTGAGCGCGTCCACGTTTCGGGCAGTCGCGACAACTTGGTCGCCACTTTCAAGCGCTGCTTCCACCAAGGCTCTTCCGAGGCCCCTGGAGCTTCCCGTAACCAGCCACCTTCTAACCATCGCCTTAACCCTTAATCCTGTTGCATTGGCGATGATATTTCAGCCCAAGTGTATCTCGGCTGTGTCGGGTTTTGTCGCGTTTGCAAGTCTGTGTAGCAAACGCTCCTATCTACACACTCTGGTACACTTAAGCGCCAACCCCAACACACCGGAGACACAAGAGCCCCCGACGATAGCGTCCGCTCCGGACAGATGAGTGCCGGAGACGATCAATTGTCTAGGAGGCTTCGAGATGCGCAAATCGGTAACGTTCAAGAGTTCCGACCTAATTATCGCTGGGAACCTGTTCACATCGGATGAGCCCAATGGCCGAACAATCGTAATAGGCCATCCGGGCACCGCGGTTAAGGAGCAATCCCCCGCCCTCTATGCGCAGAAATTGTCAGAACAGGGCTTTACGCTGCTGACATTCGATGCTGCTTATCAAGGAGAAAGTGAAGGCTCGCCGCGCGGTTTGGAAAATCCGGCTCAGCGGGTTGAAGATTTCAAGGCGGCTGTTTCTTTTCTCAGTGTGCAATCGGACATTGATCCCGCCCGGATAGGGATCCTTGGTATATGTGCGTCTGGTGGCTACGCAATTCCAGCTTCCGTCGGCGACCCTAGAGTAAAGGCAGTTGCTACAATTGCAGCTGTCGATGTTGGGCTGCAGATACGTGCCGGGGCAGACGGAAATCAGGATCCATCTGTCCTCATCAATCTACTCGAAGCGGCTGCTGAAGCACGTACTCGTGTCGCGGCTGGCGAAGAGATGGGGCGATTTCCTGTCTTTCCCGCCGGTCAGGAAGAGGCGCGAGCGGGTGGCCTTCATGTCTTCGAAGGGTGGGAATACTACTGCACAGACCGGTGCAGCCATCCGCGTTCTGCCAGATCTCTTACTTGGGATAGCGTCGATCGGATGGCCACATTCGATGCATTTCGCTTTATAGAAATGATCTCTCCTCGCCCTCTCCTGATGATCACAGCAGAAAATGCTGTAACCGCATGGATGACGTTGGATGCCTTCGAGCGCGCTAAGGAGCCTAAGATGCTCTATGTGGTCGACAACGCAACTCATGTCGATCTTTATGATCGCGAAGCGTCCGTCAATGACGCTGTATCCAGGTTGGTTGATTTCTTTTTACAAGCGCTCTGACGTTTCAAGCAGGAGGAAGAACTGCCGGTTACGCTCCCGGCCTTCGCTGATCAGAAGAGCCACCCAGCTCCTTGACGCCTTGGTCTTAATGGCGAGAATAATCTCGCTCGTCGCATCATCTGAAGTTTAATGTCTATCTTCAGGCGCGATGAGAGATTTGTCCTAAGCTGATTGTTTGAATTTAGGTCAATAATTTTTGGTTGCGCCGCCACGTAACAACGCGGCGACGCACCATTGCACGCAGGTGCGTGCGAAAGCAGATCAATCAGACAGAAGTGACGTTTTCCGCCTTGGACTTTCCGGTTTTCCGGTCCTGGCCAAGCTCGTAGCTCACTTTTTCGCCGTCACGAAGCGGGGCCGAACCCTGGACTGCCGAAATGTGGACGAAGACGTCAGCGCCGCCGTTATCCGGCGTAATAAAGCCGAAGCCCTTGTCCTGATTGAAAAATTTTACTGTGCCAGTGGCCATGTATATCCCCGTAAATGATCGGCGGCTTGTTTGCCGCTGCGGGAGAATAGGTATCGATGCCGTCAACGGCAATCCTGTTTTTACTAAAAAACCATGCGAGGCCGGTTTGCAGGCAAGAAATATCCGCTTTCAGAACGGCCGGTGAATGAGGAACACTCGAATCTTGCCCCTCAAATCACCATCATTAGCACAGTCGCTTTGGCTGACGAGAAATCAACGTGCCATGAGGAAAGGAACTCGGGCTATGACGGTTCGCCGGAGCGGAACGTGATTGGAGAGGGAGTTTTTAAAGGATGACATTGGGAGAGCTTATACGCGCCTACCGTCCGCACTTCGAGGATGCTTCAGTGGGCGTCCGGCGCAGTTGGGAAGAGACGTTCAGATATACCCTCAAGTGTTATCCGGAAGCGACCAAACTGGAGGATTTCGACCTCGATGCGTTGAGTGAAAAAATGGCGGGGGCAGGCATCCAGAAGCCGTTCGTCGACGGTTATGTCAATCGCTGGCGCGAACTTTTGAAACTTGCAAACGAGCTCTGATCCCGCTGGATTTTTCCTGACCAAATCCGCCCTGAATTAGACCTGAAGCACGCCTCGAATATGGACATTGTACCTGATCATCCCCATCTCTGGTTAGAGTTCAATAAGGAAGGTTGCGATGTCGCGTCCTGCCGTTCCGGCTGTCCAAAATCAGGTTGTTCAGGTTCTTGCGCCGGCACGATTGTCGCGTCGGGCCACAGTACTCTGCGAGTGCTGTCGGGAACGCAAATCCGCGCGCGATTTCGACATGGATGGATGCGGGATCTGCAACAGTTGCCTCGAGTGCGACACGCTCCTCGTTCAGCTGGATTCTGATGACGAAAGCCCTGGAGCCTATACCATAACCGTTGACCGAAACGGCTGATTGGTGCTCGGTTCTGCCCAAGCTTCAGTTTCTCGAACCGTGCAACCCGAGCTGTATTTGGAACCCAGCGAAGCCGGGTGGATGGAAATACCGAGTGGGCGTTACGATCCACCCCAATCTTCGTTTTAGTTACCCACCGATCGGTGGGTTAAGGCGCGCAAATCCTTCCTGACGGTAGTAGGGTGAGTGCGGGTAGGGAGGCGTCACAGCGCTTGCTTCGTCAAGTGTTCGCAGTTGAGCGGGGTTGAGGGTCCAGCCGATTGCACCGAGGTTCTGGCGCAGTTGATCCTCATTGCGCGCGCCGATGATGACCGAGGAAACGGTCGGGCGTTGCAGAAGCCAGTTGAGTGCGATCTGCGACACTGTCTTTCCGGTCTCCCCGGCTATTGCGTCGAGAGCCTCAACAACGCGATAAAGCAGTTCATCGTCAACCGGTGGCCCAAAGCTCGCAGTTTCATGCAGCCGACTTTTTTCCGGAAGCGGGGCGCCGCGCCGGATTTTCCCAGTCAGCCGTCCCCAGCCGAGCGGCGACCAGACCATTGCACCAAGGCCCTGATCCTTGCCGAGAGGCATGAGATCCCACTCATAATCACGCCCGATAAGGGAATAATAGACCTGGTTCACCACATAGCGTGGCCAGCCGTGTCGTTCGGCAACAGCAAGTGATTTCATGATCTGCCAGCCGGAGAAGTTCGACACCCCGACATAACGGATCTTGCCGGCGCGAACGAGCATATCGAGCGTCGACAGGACTTCCTCGACCGGCGTAGCCGCATCGAAGGCATGAAGCTGGAAGATATCGATATGATCGGTGGAGAGACGGCGCAGCGCATTTTCGACGGCCTTCACCAGATGAAAACGCGAGGAGCCCCCATCGTTCGGTCCATCACCGGTTGCGAGTGTCGCCTTGGTCGAAATCAGAACCGCATCGCGTCGCCCCCTGATTGCCCGACCAAGCAGCTCTTCCGACGCACCATTGGAGTAGACGTCAGCAGTGTCGAACAGATTGACGCCAGCCTCCAGGCAAATGTCCACGAGGCGACTTGCCTCCGTTGCATCAGAGGTGCCCCAGTTGCTGAACAGTGGGCCTGTTCCACCAAAAGTTCCTGTTCCGAAGGAGAGAACTGGGACCTTGAGTCCCGACCTTCCGAGATAGCGATATTCCATGACACCAACCTTTGTCTGATGATGAGCGATCAGAACCCCGCGGCCATATCTTCGGCTTGCGTGACTGTGAAATTAAGATAGGCGACGGAACGTCATTGAAATAGACTGATTTAAATAACATCACTTGTGAGATAGATTCATCATGGCAAGACCTGAGGTAAACCGGTTCGGTGAGATGGAGGTCTTTGTGCGGGTGGTCGAACTCGGCGGTTTCTCGCAGGCGGCTAGGGCGGCGCATCTCACACCGTCAGCGGTCAGCAAACTCATCGCCCGACTGGAGACGCGCCTCGGCGCAAGGCTGCTTAACCGATCAACACGGCAATTGAAGCTCACGGCAGAGGGCTGCGTTTTTTATGAGCGCGCAACCCGCCTGCTTGCCGACCTCGAGGACGCGGAGCGAACAGCAGGTCTCGGTGAGCAGGCGGTGGGGCGTGTTCGCGTGAACACGAGTGCCTCCTATTTCAATCACATTCTCGCGCCGGTCTTGCCGGAATTTCTTGCGCGTCACGCTGGCGTGACGGTCGATTTCATGCAGACCGATACCGTTGTTGATCTCGTGACGGACAGGACAGATGTTGCGATCCGGGCCGGGCCGTTGAAAAGTTCCAGCCTGTTGGCACGCAAGCTTGGCCAGACGCCGCTCATGATCGTGGCAGCGCCCTCTTACCTGGAGCGGTACGGTGAACCCCGGGCGATTGAAGACCTCGAGGCGCATAATCGCCTCGGCTTCGGATATCCCAGATCCGTTGAAGGATGGCTGCTTCACGACGGCGTCAAAATGGTCAACATTCCGGTCACCGGTCGGGTTCAGGTCAGTGACGGTGAAGGCATGCGCCATCTCTGCCTTGCAGGCGTCGGCATCGCCCGACTTGCAGCCTTCACGGTGAGAAAGGACATTGCCGCTGGCCGGCTCGTGGCACTTCTTGACCATCTCGACCCGGGACAGGAGGAGGAATTCCATGCTGTCTATATCGGCCAGGGCGGCCCGGTACCGTCTCGCGTCCGTGCACTGTTGGACTTCCTGGCCGAAAGAGGAAGGGTGAACTAGGCGAATATCACCCTTTTTGCTTCTGGCTCGCTCAGATCACTTTACCTGAGTGGGCGCTTTCACCGTCTCGACTGTCAGCCTGTGTACGCGGTTGTCTCGCGCGGTCCAGTCGATCGACTGCCCGGACGACAAGCCAATCAATGCGGCGCCAATCGGTGTCATGATCGAGACTTTTCCTTCGGCAATGTCGGCCTCACCGGGATAGACGAGCGTAACCTGGCGGTCTTCACCAAGATCGCTGGTATAACGGAGAGACGATCCCATTCTGACGACACCCTCTGGCAGTTCCAGATCATCGACAATGCGGGCGCGTTCCAGTTCGGTCAGGAGCGCATCCGAGACCTCCGGGTTTTGCAATGCCTGACTGTCGGCGAGCTTTGTGAGGCGTTCGTATTCCGAACGGGCGATGGTGATGGAAGGCTTGCTCTTGTGTGCCACGTCAATACTCTTGAATATTCGCGGCTGCAGTCACTGCGCCACGTGATGATTTCAGGAAATTTCAGGATCGCTGTCGCCTTGATTGTTGGCGGACGGTAAAGCCAACACTTGCGCCCCTCGACCGGGCGCGACACGACCGGGCCGGGGGTCAGATTCCCGCGATGACAAAAACCCGCTTCAAAACGGTATCGAGACACATGATTAGCATGAGCTGAACATGGCTCTGTCACCTCTTCCAGTCAACCCAGATGGCCGTAGCGTGGGAAAAAACAAGTTAGGCAGTCGGCTGATTGTTTCGGAGATAAGAAACACGCTGGCTAGTGTTGGGCTGAAGCTGCAAAGGTATCTCAACCTTTCGAAGACGATGTGAGCAGAGCTCTGATGCTCTGCTCATGAGGCCAGTGTCAGACATCCTGATAAGACGAAATCGCCGCAGTAACGTCAGATGGTTCCTGTGCCTCTGCTTCCGTCCCAGTCTGCGTGGCGGAGCTGGACGGAGCGGCATCCTGAGAGGCGCTGCTTGCCTCCATTTCAGTCTTCAATGCAGCAACCTGTGCAGATGTCATGGCGGCGATCTGGCCCGGTGTGAAGGCTGCGGCCTGCGAGGCAGTCAGTGCTGCAAGCGTGCCGGTACTCAATCCGGTGATCGCGTTTGAAGTCAGGCTGATGAGTTGTTCTGCCGAGAACGCTGCCAGATCATCGCCCGCGAGTGCCGCCGCCTGCGTTGAGGTGAGGGCGCCGACCTGCGATATCGACAGTGCCGCGATTTGAGCAGCACCCATTGCCGCGACCTGACCGTAGCTGAGAGCAGCCACTTGGTTTGTCGACAGGGCGGCAATCTCACCGGTCGTCAGGGCTGATACAATGGCCGTTGACAGTCCTCTGATCGCAGTCGAGCTGATTGCCGCCAGCTTCTCTGTCGAAAAGGTTGTCAGGTCCTCCGTCGTCAATCCCTGAAGCCCACCAGAACTCAATGCTGCGATCTGGCTCGTCGTAAGGATATCGATTTGGCCCTTGCTGAGAGCCCCAACCTGATCGCTCGTCAGTCCAGAGACACCCGACGTGCTAAGGGCCGCGACCTCAGCCGAAGAAAGAGCCGCAATGAAGTCGGTCGGGAGCCCTTTAATTGCGTTAGCGCCAATAGCGGCAAGCTCTTCAGGCGAAAAGGTCTCCAGCTTTTCGGGCGAAAGCGCCTTGATCGCATCCGAACTCAGCGATGCGATTTGCCGGCTGGACAGGGCCTCGATCTGCTCGACACTCATTGCACCTGCCTGGGCGCTGCTCAGTCCGGCTATAGCCTTGGCGTCGAGTGCTGCGATTTTTTCGGCCGAAAGCGAAGCGATGCCGGATGGGCTCAACGCCGCGGTCTGTTTCGAGGAAAGGGCGCCGATCTGGCTATTCGTCATGGCATTGAGCTGATCCGTGCTCATTGCGGTGATTTGCTCGGTGGTCAGGCCAGCTATCGCTGCTGTTGAGAGAGCGGTTACCTGTGTCGTCGTCAACGCTGCAATCATTGCGCTCGACAGGCCCGAAACTGCGGATGAACTGATGGCACCCAACTCCGCAGTGGTGAAGGTATCGAGATCGTCTGCACCAAGTACGGCAATCTGTTTTGCGCTCATCGCGCTGATCTGGGCACTGGTGAAGCCCTCGATCTGGGCGGTGCTTAGAGCGGTGATCTGATCGGTCGTCAGGCCTACTATTCCGGCGGTGCTGAAGGCTGCGATCTTGTCCGTCGAGAGGGAGGCGACGCCGGACGCGGTAAGGGCGGCGGTCTGTCTGGAGGAAAGAGCGCCGATTTGAGACGTCGTCAAGGCATCGAGCTGATCGATGTTCAGTGCCGCGAGCTGGCCAGTGGTCAAGCCCGAGATTGCGGCCGTACTCAGCGCGTTAATCTGGGCCGATGTCAGCGTCATAATAGTTGCCGCCGACAGGCCAGAGATGGCATTCGAGCCGATTGCTGCCAGATCGGCAGTCGAAAACATAGCCAGACCGTCTGCGCTCAGCGACGCAATCTGCTTCGAACTCAGTGCGCCAACCTGGGTGCTGGTCAACGCTTCAACCTGATCGGTTTTGAGCACTGCAATCTGATCTGAAGTCAGTCCGGCTATGCCGGAAGGTGCAAGCGCGGCAATCTGATCGACGGAAAGCGAGGCTATGTCAGCGGTTTCAAGTGCTGCGATCTGTTTTGAGGTGAGGGCTCCAATCTGAGCGGTTGTCAGGGCACTCAACTGTTCGGTATTCAGTGCCTCGATCTGCACCGTGGTAAGCCCTGAAACAGATGTGGAGCTCAATGCAGCGATCTGGGCTGTCGTAAACGATGCAATCGTTGTCGTTGAGAGGCCGGAAATCGCGTTTGAACCGATTGCGGCAAGCTCTGCTGTGGTGAACGTGTTTACACCCTCCGCACTCAGAGCGCCGATCTGTTTCGAGCTTAAGGCGCTGATCTGGACACTGGTCAGGGCCTCGACCTGCCCGGTGCTAAGGGCGCCAATCTGATCCGTGCTCAGGCCCGCTACGCCCGCTGTGCTCAATGCGGCAAGCTGTGATGTCGAAAGCGACGCGACATCGGCGGCTCGCAATGTCGCAATCTGTTTAGAGGTGAGTGCACCGATCTGGGAAGTCGTCAAAGCCTTGATCTGGTCGGTGGTGAACGCGCCAACTTGAGCAGTGCTCAGTGCTCCTATCCCTGCGGTCGAAAGTGCAGCGATCTGCGCCGTCGTCAGCGATGCAACGGTCTGCGGCGACAGGCCGGTGATTGCGCTTGAGGCGATCGCGGCAAAATCCCTGGTGGAGAACATGCTGATCGCGTCTGCGCTCAGCGCGGCAATCTGTTTGGAGTTCAAAGCACCGACCTGTGCGCTGGTCAGCGCCTCGACCTGATTGAATGCAAGCGCCGTAATCTGTGCTGTACTCAGCATGCTGACGCTTAGGGAGTTGATGGCGGCGATCTGGGATTCGCTCATCTGGACCAGAATTTCTGTCGACAATCCCGAGATCGCGCTTGAACTGATCGCGGCAATGTCCTTGGTCGTAAAGGTTGCAATGCCTTCAACGCCCAAGACAGTGATCTGCCTAGAGGTAAGCGCGCTGACCTGCACGCTGGTGAAGGCCTCGACCTGCGCCGTGCTCAAGGCGGCGATCTGTGCAGTGCTTAAGGCGCCGACGCTCTGTGAACTGAAGGCGGCGATCTGAGCCGTCGTCAGGGAGGTGAGGGCGTCCGTCGACAATCCTGCGATTGCGTCTGCACTGATAGCGGCAATATCCTTTGTCGAGAATTGCGCCACGCCTTCGGCCCCAAGCTCGGCAATCTGCGCGGAGCCGAGATTGCGGATCTGCAAACTCGTGAGTGCTTCTGCCTGACTGGTCGTAAACGATGCCAGTTGCTGGGTGGTGAGCCCTATTATGCCCGACGAACTCAAGGCGGCGATCTGAGCCGTTGAAAGAGCGATTATATCGTCCGGGCTCAAGGCCGAAACCTGCGCCGAATTCAACGTCGCAATCTGTTTGGTCGAAAGCCGTGCAATCTGATCGGTGCTGAGAACCGCGATCTGACTGGTCGACAGCCCCGTCGTCCCGTCCGTGCTCAACGCAGCAATCTGGCTTGCAGAAAGCGAAGCAATATCGTCGGTGGTCAACGCCGAGATCTGAGCAGAACCGAGTGCGGCAATTTGTGCGGTCGTGAAGGCCGAGATCAGCTCGGCGCTCAGCGCCGATATCTGATCAGCCGTCAAGCCTTTGACGCCAGACGCGCTCAACATAGTGATCTGGCTCGACGACAACATTGCGATATCATCGTCCAGTGCCGCTACCTGGGCGGCGTTCAATGCCTTGAGTTGCAGGTTGGAGAGCAGGCTGACCTGGTTACCGCTCAGAGATTCAATCTGGGTTGCTGTCAGTCCAGAAACGGCACTGGTGCTCAGAGCTGCGATCTGATCTTGCGTAAGTGCTGCAATGACATCGATGCTCAATCCGGCAATCGCCTTGCTGCCAATGCCTGCGATCTCGGCAGTCGAAAACGTTGCGAGATCCTCTGGTCCAAACGCTGCAAGCTGAGCTGAATTCAAGGATTTAACCTGTGCCAGCGAAAGAGCTTCAACCTGCGAGGTGTTCAGAGCCTCGAGCTGATCTGCGGTCAATCCTGTAACCGCACTGGTGTTGATGGCGGCAATCTGGGCAGTTGTGAGTGCTGCAATCGCTTCTGCGCTCAATCCCGCTATAGCCCTGGCGGTAATCGCTGCAACATCGGCAGTCGAAAACGTCGCGAGACCCGCCGGGCTGAGCGCCGCAAGTTGCGTTGAGCCGAGTGCCTTTACCTGCGTCGGCGAAAGGGCCTCGATCTGCTGGGTGCTGAACGCCTCTATCTGCTCGGCGGTCAGGCTTGAGACGGCACCGGTGCTGAGTGCGGCGACCTGAGCTGTCGACAGCGCCTCGATCTGATCAGCCTGCAAGGCCTGAAATTGTGCTGCCTTTAGCGCGGCGAGCTGCACGGTCGTCAATGCAGTGACCTGATCTTTCGTCAGGGAGGCAATCGCTTCTGCGCCCAATCCGGGCATGGCCTTGGCCGCAATCGCTGCGATATCTGCGGTGG
Organism: Agrobacterium tumefaciens; assembly: GCA_025559845.1. Taxonomy (NCBI): domain Bacteria; kingdom Pseudomonadati; phylum Pseudomonadota; class Alphaproteobacteria; order Hyphomicrobiales; family Rhizobiaceae; genus Agrobacterium; species Agrobacterium tumefaciens. Next base: position 813,657 of record CP048470.1, on the reverse strand, counting down.
AGAAGGTTGAAATGTTGTCGGCACTCAAGGCAGCAAGTTGCGTCGAGTTTAGTGATTTTACCTGTGCCGGAGATAGGGCTTCCGCCTGACCTGTTGTCAGGTTCGTGAGCTGAGTAGCCTTGAGCGCCGCAATCTGCGCGCTCGTCAACGCGGTAATCTGCTCCGGACTGAGAGCTCCGATCTGATCGGATGTAAAACTTGCAATCACGCTCGAATTGAGTGCCGCGACCTGCCCCGTGCTCAGCGCTGCAATCACGTCTGTGGTCAGTCCTGGCATCGCTCTGCTCGAAATCGCCGCCATGTCGGCAGTCGAGAAGGTCGCGATCGCCTCGGCGCTCAACGCGGAGAGTTGGGTCGAGCTCAACACCTTGACCTGGGTTGGCTTCAAAGCCTCAACCTGCTCAGAGCTCAAGGAAGCAATCTGGCTGGTCGTCAACGCGGCAATGGCGCTGGCGCTGAGCACGGCGATCTTGTCCGGCGAAAGTTCGGTGATCGCTTCCGTGTTCAAACCGGACACGGCGCTCCCCGAGATGGCTGCGATATCTGCTAGTGAGAAGGTGGCGATGTTGTCGGCGCTCATCGCAGCAAGCTGCGTCGCACTGAGCGACTTTACCTGCGCCGGCGAAAGGGCTTCCACCTGGCTCGTGCTCAAGGCTTCAATCTGGAGCGTCGTCAGGCCCGTGATTGCCGAAGCACTCAGAGCGACGATCTGTGCGGTCGAGAGGGACCCGACGAGATCGGCATTCAAGGCCTGGAGTTGCGATGCCTTGAAGCTGGAGAGTTGGGCGGCGGTCAGGACGGTGACCTGCTCTGTCGTGAGGTTGGCAACCGCACCGGTGCCCAAACCCGCGATTGCCTTGGCCGAGATCGCGGCGATATCGGCCGTCGAAAATGTTGCAATCGCCTCTGCACTCAAGGTCGAAAGTTGTGCCGAGGTCAGCGACTTCACCTGTGCCGACGTTAAGGCTTCGACCTGCTCTGTAGTCAATGCGGCGACTTGTGACGTTTTCAGAGCGGCAAGCTGTGCGCCCGTCAATGCGCTGACCTGATCTGTCGTGAGCGAGGCAACCACTTCGGTACTCAACCGGAGCATGGCTTTGCTCGAAATCGCGGCGATGTCGTCAGTCGAAAAAGTTGCGATCCCTTCAGCGCTCAGGAGGGAGAGTTGCATCGAGTTGAACGCCTTGACCTGCGCCGGTTTCAACGCCTCGATCTGGTCCGTGCTCAAAACCGCGATCTGGCCACTCGTCAGGCTTGCAATGGCACTGGTGCTCAAGGCGGCGATTTGATCGGTGGTGAGCGCCGCGATTGCCTCGGTACTCAGCCCCAAAATTGCTTTACCGGCGATCGCCGCGATGTCGGCTGTCGAAAACGTCGCAATGTCGTCTGCGCTGAGTGCGGCAAGCTGGGTTGCCTTGAGCGCACCCACCTGAGCGGACGTCAAAGCTTCTGCCTGTTCGGTCGTGAAAGCATGAAGCTGCGTGGTGGTGAATGCGGAAACCTGGACGGATGTCAGGCTTTCAATGGCGTATTTGTCGAGGATGCTGAGCTGATCCAGCGTCAAACCGACAACCGCGCTCTGTGAAATCGCGCTCAACTGTTGTGAGTTGAGAACTTTGACATTTTCAGTCGCCAGCGCTGAGACCTGTGCTGACGAAAGAACTTTGATTTGTGCTTTGGAAAGTGACGCGACATCCTCTGTCGTCCAAGCTGCGATCGCCTCTGTCGAAAGATATTTAATCTGATTGGCGTTCAGGGACGGAATAATCGATGTCATGTCTCAAAAAATCCTGAAGTCGGCAAATGACCCCTGTCGAAGACAGGAGACGAATCTGCCGCTTGAAACCACAATTTTGCTAACTCTGGGTACGCGATAGGGCTTGTCTGAACCTGAAGTTGCTGGCGCCGATCGTCCCTTCAGACTTGATGTTTCAGGTTGAAATCAAACGAGGGCTTCTCTGTCGCAATTGGACGGCTGGTGCAGCTCATTGAAAATTGACGGCTTGCAATCGCCTCAAGGCGCGGTACGAAACGGATCGGGAGGATATTCTTTATGGAGCGCTTGGCGAACTCGCTATTTCCTGGATTTGAAGAAAAGCATGTCGTTACTGGTGGGACGGACTTTGATATCCTGATCAGTGGTTCGGGACCGGCAGTCCTTCTGCTGCATGGCTACCCTGAAACACGTACGGCGTGGCACCGGATCGCGCCGCTTCTGGCCGCGTCATACACCGTCGTGATCCCTGATTTGCCGGGTTATGGTCGAAGCCGTGTTCTTGGCAAATCGGAAAGAAGCGGTGCAAAACGCTGGATGGGCGAGCAACTGCACGCCATGATGGAGGCATTAGGCCACAGCCAGTATGTTGTTATCGGCCATGACCGCGGTGCGCGTGTCGGTTATCGAATGGCGATTGATTATCCGCAAGCCGTATCGGCATACGTCTCGGTCACCGTCGTGCCGACGCCGGAGATGTGGGAAGGTGCAAGCAAGGCGTTTGGCATGGGCGCATGGCACTGGTTTGCGCTGGCACAGCCCGAGCCGCTGCCGGAAACGCTGCTGTCTGCCAATCCGCGAATGTTCATCGATACCAGTCTGGATAAGATGGCGCATGGGCTCGATCGTCTGCACCCGTTGGCGATCGAGGACTATCGTATCGCTTTTGATGATGCAGCCGTGCGGCATGCGATCTGCAACGACTACCGGGCCGGCGCCACGGTGGATGAGGCAGACGATCTGGCTGACCGCTCGAGGGGGCGAAAGATAGATGTGCCTGTTCTGGTCTTCTGGGAGGCCGGTCGCCGTTACGGCGGTGGGCGCGAGCCGCTTGATATCTGGGCGGACTGGGCGAAAGACGTTTCCGGTCGGGGTCTCGAAGGTGGCCACATGCTGCCCGAGATGGCTTCCGGTGCCATCCTCGACATGCTTGTTCCATTCCTCAAGCGAGTGTCCGATGGCAGGTGATCTGGATACTTTCGACACGGACGCCACCAAGAAGGGGGCCGATTCACTCCTTAGCCTCAGGCAGATCGAGATTTTTCACACGGTCATGCAAACCCGCTCGATCACCGCCGCGTCGAAGGTGCTGGCGGTGTCGCAACCGTCTCTCAGCCGCACCATCCGCCGGATCGAGGACCTGTTGGGCATTGCGCTTTTTGCCAGGGATCGCAACCGCCTTGTCCCTACGTCGGAGGCTCTCGAAATCTACGCCGAAATCGATCCGCTGATCCGTCAGATTTCCGGGATTGGCGCGCAGATCGGGCGTATTGCCCGCGGTGAAACCGCTGTTTTTCGGGTCGGCTCGACTGCGAGTGTTGCCAGGGCACTCGTGCCGCAAGCCCTCAGGCAACTGTCGATCGAGGTAAAGGGAATCGAGCTCTTTTTCGACGTTCTCTCGGTCAATCAAATTGAAGACTATCTTCTGAGCGGTCGCGGTGAAGGCGTCGTTACCATCACTGCACCCAATCATCCGCTGGTGATGATGGAGCAGGTGGGGCAGGTCGATCTCGTTGCTGCCGTCCCAAGGAGCCATCCGCTTGCCTCACGCGATATTATCCGGGCCAGTGACCTCGAGGGCGCCGACTTCATCTCCTTCGAACCGGGTGGTGCGCACCAAACGGTGGTGGATCGCTTCCTGTCGCGCGCTCGGGTCAATGTGCAGATCAGAGCTGTCGCCCGGTTTTCCGATACGGCTCTGGCGCTCGCCAACGAGGAAATGGGGATTGTTCTGGTTGATTATCTCACAACGCTTGGGCCGATCGGCCACAACCTTGTGATCCTGCCAATCGAGCATGCGCCCCGCTTCGAGGTTTCTGTTTTCTGGAACCGGCAGCGTCCACATTCTGCAAACCTCAGAAAACTTGTCGAGATCCTCACCAGTAAGCTGGCCAGCCTCTCCAAGCTCGCCTGATCGCCATACCGCTTGTGGGTTGCATCATGCCTTCAGGGCATGAGAAGCATAACTATTGTTCGTTGTCTTCCTGCCGCGTGGATGGCAAACAGGTCCTGTGACGCCGGAGGAGGCGTTGAGGATTGGAGACAACCAGATGAATTTTTCTTTGACGCGCCGTCAGGCGCTAATCGGCATGGGCGCAACATGCGCGACCGCAGCGTTTGGACTACCTGCCCGCGCCAGCACGCGAAATCTAGCCGTCCTTCATCTCGCCAGCCATGCGCCGAGCTTTATTGCCTTTGAGCGAGGATACTTCAAGGAAGCGGGCCTCGATATCGAGCTCAAGTTCTTTGAAGCAGCTCAGCCGATGTCGGTGGCCATCGCGTCCGGGGACGCGGATTTTGGTGTGACATCCATTACTGGCGGTCTTGTCAGCCTCGCACAGAAGGGCGCCATCAAGGTCATCGGTGGTGCACTGACGGAAGAGAAGGGCACGGTTGGCGCGATCATTCTTGCATCCAACAAGGCTTATGACGCAGGCCTGACGGAGGCATCCAAGCTTGCGGGCAAGACCTTTGGGATCACAACGGCCGGTTCGTCGTTCCACTTCATGGCCTACAAGATTGCCAAGGCCAACAACATCCCGGTGTCCGACATCCAGTTGCGCCCGCTGCAGAAGCTTGGCGCCATTGTGGGTGCGATCTCGACAGGCCAGATCGATGCCTGGGCGATCCAGCCCAACGTTGCCAAGAAGTTGATCCGCGATGGTGCAGCCAAGCAGATCGGTCTCGTTTCTGACTATGCACCGAATTACCAGGTCACCACGGCCTTCACCTCGACCAAGAATGCCACGGATGAGCGGGCTGTGACCGAAGCCTTCGTCAAGGCCTATTCCCGTGCCATTGCCGATTACAATGCAGCCTTTGTCGACAAGACCACCGATGATGCTGTGCGCGAAGATCTGGCCCGCATCGTTCATAAATATGTCGAAAGCGATAGCCCCTTCGAAGAGGCAAGGCGCAACCTGATTGATGGTGCGATGCGCATCAACAAGGATCTTGCGCTCTCAGTCGAAAGCTGCAGCGAACAGGTCGAGTGGATGAAGGCGGAAGGCATGGTCAAGGATGCCGTCACGAACGAACAACTGTTCGATACGTCCTACGTCAAGACGATCTGATCGATCGCCAATCATCGTACGGAGGCTGAAGAGGCCTCCCTCCGGAGGGCTCTCATGGACCTGAAAATCGAAAACATCAGCCATTATTACGGTGCCGTCGAGGTCCTGAAGGACATTTCTCTCGATATCCCGCAAGGCCAGATCATCTGTCTTATCGGTCCGTCGGGCTGTGGGAAATCGACGCTCCTTCGCTTCCTTGGCGGACTGGAGCGGCCGACCTCCGGCCAGGTCCTGCAGGTCGGCAAGCCACCGGCAGGCTCCCTAAACCCGTTGACCTATGTTTTCCAGCATTTCGCCTTGCTGCCCTGGCGCAGCGTTGAAGGCAACATCAAGCTGGTGCTGGAAGACCATGGCCTCAGCAGCGGCGAAATGAACGATATCGTCACCGATGTTCTGGAGCGGACACGCCTTTCCGAGTTTCGAAAGGCACTTCCCAAGCAGCTATCCGGCGGCATGCGCCAGCGCGTTGCCATCAGCCGGGCGCTTGCCGTGCGTCCAGCGGTGATGCTGATGGATGAGCCCTTGTCAGCGCTTGACAGCCAGACGCGTGAACTCCTGATGGACGATCTCGTATCGCTCTGGACGCGGCAACCCTTCACCTCTGTCTATGTGACGCACAACCTCAATGAGGCCGTGCGTCTCGGGCACCGTGTCGTTGTTCTATCACGTCGTCCCGGCCGCATTCGTGAGATCGTCGATATCGACATTCCGCTGAGTGAACGACAGCTCGGCGATCCGTTGCTTGAAGAAAAGCAGAAGCAACTTTGGGCGCTTATGCGCGAAGAAGCGATGGCCGCCGACAAGGAGTTGGTCAATGTCTGATGTAGCCTCAATCTCGAATTCAATTCCGATCCAGGATAAGATCGCCAATCCTTCGGAGAAGGAGGTGCGTGCCGTTCAGTTCCGCGGCGGCGGTTTTGCACCAACACCGGTCCGCGGCATCGCGATCCTTCTTTTCGTCGTCCTGATTGCCCTTGCCGAAATCGGTACAAGAACAGGGATCATCTCGAGCCTGACATTGCCGCGACCGTCCGCGGTTGTGGAAACATTCATCCAGCTCTGGAATACGGGGCTTTTGTGGAAGCACCTGCTGCCTTCGCTGCAGCGCCTGTTTGTTGGTGCTTGCCTTGGGATTTCCTTCGGCGTCATGGTTGGCGTCATGATTGGCCTGTTCAGTCACGTTCGCGCCGGCCTCGTGCCCTTGGTTGCTGCGCTCTTTCCAATCCCGAAAATTGCCCTTTTGCCGCTTTTCGTCATCTGGTTCGGCATTGATGAAATGTCGAAATACATGCTGATCGCCTTCGGGACCTTTACGCCGACCGTTGTTGCGACCTATGGCGCGGTCGACAATGTCGATCGTTCGCTGATCCGCATGGGGCAAAGCTTTGGTTTGTCGTGGTGGTCAATTGTCCGAAAGATCGTATTGCCCGGTGCATTTCCCGCGATCCTCTCAGGTTTGCGGGTCTCGATCTCGATTGCCATTATCCTCCTCGTTGCGGCGGAAATGCTCGGTGCCCAATATGGTGTGGGTTCTTACATTCTCGAAGCCGGTTCGCTCTACGACCTGGAAAAGCTTTTTGCAGGCGTGACCATTCTGTCGGTGATGGGGCTTATCGTGAGTTATGTGATCGGACTGATCGAACGGCGCTTTCTTGGATGGCGCGGCTAATGCCGCGCACTCTTACCCAAATAACGCTGGAGACATGACAATGCTGGCATTGCAGAAGGTTCGTCCTGAAGCGGGTCTGGAGTTTCGCGATGTTGAGATCCCATCGGCACCTCCCGAAGGTGAGGTGTTGATCAGGGTGGAGGCTGCCGGGATATGCGGCACGGATCTGCATATTGCCGAATGGACGCCCGGTTATGAAAGCATGCAGAGCGCCATGCCCGTGACGCTCGGTCATGAGTTTTCCGGCGTCATTGATGAGGTTGGCCCTGATGTGGCGAGAGGTCTGATTGGCCAACGTGTCACCGTCCGCCCCTCTACCACCTGCGGCCATTGTGCCGCGTGCCTTGCCGGCCACGACGATGATTGCAGCAATCGCAAGGGGATCGGCATTGGCCGTAGTGGGGCGTTCGCCCCCTTCGTCTGTGCGCCGGCCAGGAATTGCCACCTTTTGCCCGACAGTCTCGACATGGAGATCGCGGCACTGACAGAACCAATGACGGTTTGCCTCGAGGCCGTGAATACCGCAGAGGTTCGTGACGGCCAGACCATTCTTGTGCTCGGCCCGGGCTTCATCGGCCAGGGTATTGCTATTCTGGCGCGCAGCCGCGGGGCAAAGGTCGTGATTGCCGGGCGGGATGATCGCCCAAGGCTCGAGCTTCTGCGAAGCCTCGGTTTCGACTTTCTCATTGACGGAAAAGAAACGCCCCTCGACCGCGCGCTTTCGGAACATCAGCCCTTTGACGCGATCATCGAGGCGGCCGGTGTGCCAGCCCTGGTCAATGCCACGCTGCCCTTTCTCAAGAAACGCGGAATCTTCACGGTTGTCGGTATCCATCCGCGACCAGCCGAAATCAACCTCACACAGCTTGTAAGGATGCATCAGCAGATCCGTGGTTCTTATCGCGCCAGTGCGCAAGATTGGGATGCCACGATTGCATTTTTGAATGACCATCAGGATGTCATGCGAAAGCTGATATCGCACCGCTTCTCACTTGGTTCAGCCCTTGAGGGCTTCAGTGTCTCGCATCAGCGTCTTGCCTCGAAGGTCATGCTTCAGATCAGGGAGCCTTCATGAGCGCTGCTTTCCTAGCCCTCTGGAACGATTATCCGGCAACACTGACGGAGGAATATGAGGTTTGGCACACCTTCGAGCACGTGCCCGAACGCCTGACAACGCCAGGCATGTTATGGGCGCGTCGTTATGCCGATTTCTCAAAACCGGATAATCGTTATTTCACGCTCTATGCGCTCGATAATCTTGAGGTGCTGGAACAGCCTGCCTATCTCGAGCTCGTCCGGCAGCCAACGGACTGGTCACTTTCGATGCGGCAGCATTTTCGCAATGTACTTCGCATCCCTGGCATCAGCTTTACCCATGGCGGTAACGGTGTCGGTGGTGGCTTGATCGCACAGGCTTATTCCGTTGGACGGCTGCAGGCGCCAGCGGCTTCGCAAACGCTGGCGAAGGTTCTGGAGGAACTGACGCGATCGGGGCGTATCCTCGGTTTTCGTATTGTTATCGCCGAACCGAACCAACCGTACGAGGTGTTCGAGCAGGCAGACGTCACGGACCCTGACACCTTGAACGTCATCGTCATGGTTGAAGGCACAACGAAATCGGCGCTCGCAGCCACCCGCGGGTTTGTCAGCGAAAAAGCTCAGAGATTGCTTCAACCAGAACTCACGCTTCGCGACGGTCTCTTCAGCCTGCTCGTGAATTATCAGGGTGGTGAGTTCGCGTCTGACAGGAAAAGCCTGACTGCGTCGGAGACACTTCGATCGCAATTTTCCAGGTCGCCATCTTCTGAGGAGTTGCAAATACCCGCCCAAGGCTGAAAGGCCATTCTGGTCGGAAGATCGCATTTGATTGCGATCTCCGACATGATGCTTCCCACATTGTTGGGTGAATGCTGCTTCTGTTCAGGGCTCAGGCGAACTTTTCGGTCGTGTCGGCCTTGCCCTTCGTCCAGTAACCTGAGGCCTTGATCCAGGTCAGAGGGTAGGCTCGCTCATCAGTCAGGTAGGCACGGACTGCACGGACGACTTTGGCTTCGGCGGCGACCCAAACGAGCGTATCTGGCACAATCTCGATCCCATTCAATGCGGCAATGACAGGTGCGGGATCATCGGCTTCGGAGAGGGGGCGATGGACCCAATGTGCCTCAACTTGCGCTTCGCTCGTGAAAGACTGCTCTTCCTGTGGCCCCGCAACCGCACCAATCATGGTGATGACAGTTTCGGAGCTGCTTTCTTCAATGCGGCGGCCAATTGCGGGAAGGGCCGTTTCGTCCCCGACGAGGAGCCAGCGTTTTACCGTCTCGGAGAATACGGCAGAGCCGCGTGGCCCACCAATTTCAAGCGCGGCGCCGGGAATGGCGTCGATCGCCCATTGCGTTGCCGGGCCGGCCTCATGCAGTGCGAAATCGATCGTCAGGCTGCGGGCGGCAACATCATATCGTCGAGGGGTGTAATCACGCTTCTCGTCGGCGCCATCTGGTCCGGAAACGAAGACCTTGATGTGATCGTCAGGTGCAAGGCTTGTGAAATCGGAAAGGTCGTCTCCGCGAAGAACGATACGACGCATTCCCGGGGTGATGTCGACGACGGTTTCAACGGTAAGGAGCCGGCGACGCAGCTCGTGGCGGACCCGCTCGATGCTTGGGGCTGAAACAGGTTGGGTGTTATTGTTATCCATCTTGTCCTACAGAGGCTTATCGAGCTCGATCCGCAGGACACAGTCGCGCAGATCGAAGCCGCAAAGCCGTTCGATCATACGCGTTGAGTGACGTTAACGCTTACGTGTCCAACTCGATGCTGGACAGTGAGAGCCTTCATTAAACCAAGCGCGACCGTCTCGCAAGTATGCGCGAAAGCGACCACAATCCTCGACACATCCGCTCGAACACACGAACCGCGATCCGCAGTTCAGGGCCTTTCCATGTCGTGACATATGCCGTCCTGTTCGCCAGACATTCCCCGCAGTCAGCTTTGTCGCGACCCGTCCATATCCCGAATATAGCGCAGCCGGATGATGCAGGATTTCTGGAAAATGGAACGTATTCCCGGGCGAATACGTTCTTTCAGCGAACAAACGATTGGACGAAGCAATGTTTAAGCTGCAGAAATCGATCGCAACACTTGCCATCACCGGGACAATTCTGGCCGCCTCGATTGGCGTTGCTCACGCGTTCCAGATGCCCGAGCAACGCAACAGTGATCTGCGACCAAGTGGTGTCGCGTCCTTTGCGACAGACAATAGCGGCGCCGGTCAGGCTGATGGCCTGCTTCTGTCGCCTGAAGAAATCCAGCACGTGAAATGGTGCGCATCGCGTTTCATGTCATACCATGCCAGTGACAACACCTACGCAGATAAGACCGGCGTGCGCGTTGAGTGCAAATCACCTTATTGATTTGCGCTCACAATAGCCTCCCATCGCAAGCGCCCCACGCGCACTGAAATGGCATTCCAAATGAAGCTGGTGTGCCATCAAGCGTCCGTTGAGCTTTGCGATCAATGGTAAATCTCTGTCTTTTTGACGAACTGGAACGATTTTTCCTTTCGGTCCTGCAATAGAGCGGTTATTTCCGCGTCAGCAAATGTACTTCTTGGTACATCTTCCCGCCGATTGATTTGTCAGGACCGTTTGATGACCGTTGAAGTTCCTTGCGCCCTCGCTGTGGATGACATCCACAAGAGTTTTGGCAGCCACGAGGTTCTCAAGGGTATTTCTCTGCGTGCCCACAAAGGCGATGTGATCTCAATCATAGGCTCTTCCGGTTCCGGCAAGAGCACGTTTCTCAGATGCATAAACTTTCTCGAAATCCCCGATCAAGGGCGGGTGATCGTGAATGGCGAGGAGATTATGCTCAAGCGTGGTCGCGATGGCAAAACCACACCGCAAAGCTGGCGGCAGGTTGAACGTCTGCGCACCGGGCTTGGCATGGTGTTCCAGAACTTCAATTTATGGGCTCACCGCACGGTCCTCGAAAACATCATCGAAGCGCCGGTGCATGTCATGGGCGTAAAACGTGCCGAAGCCATCGAGAAAGCTGAAGCCCTCCTGCACAAAGTTGGATTGTACGAAAAACGGCATGCCTATCCGGCGTTCCTCTCCGGCGGGCAGCAGCAACGTGCCGCCATTGCCCGTGCCCTTTGTGTAGAGCCTGCGGTGATGCTCTTTGATGAGCCGACCTCGGCACTTGATCCTGAACTGGTCGGCGAGGTGTTGAAGGTGATCCGCGAGCTTGCAGAAGAAGGGCGCACAATGTTGCTGGTTACGCACGAGATGCGATTTGCCCGTGATGTTTCCAGCCATGTCATGTTCTTGCATCAGGGGCGCGTGGAGGAAGAGGGGCCACCAGAACAGGTCTTCGGAAATCCCGCCAGTGCCAGAGCACGAGAGTTTACCGGCGCGCTAACCAACTGATTTTTCGTAACAGGAGATTGAAATGAAATTCCTAGCCTCTTTGCTGGCCGGTACGGCTTTCGCACTGTCTGCATTTTCCGCCAGTGCCGACGTCCGCTTCGGCGTCATGAACGAGAGCTATCCGCCATTCTTCGCACAGGATGCCAGTGGCAAGTGGCAGGGCTGGGAAATCGATCTGATGGATGCTGTCTGCGCCGAAATGAAGGAGAAATGCTCCATCGTCGCACTCTCCTGGGATGGTCTCATTCCGGCCTTGGAAAGCAAAAAATTCGACGTCATCTGGTCTTCGATGTCCAACACGGCCGAACGCCAGAAAGTCATCGATTTCACCGACAAGTACTACAATACCCCAAGCAAGTTGATCGGTGCCAAAGATGGCAAGCCGGGTGCAACAGCTGACGATGTTAAGGGCAAGACAATTGGCATTCAGGTAGCGACGGTCCAGTCCGCCTACTACGCGAAATATTTCAAGGATGTCGCCGACGAGAAGACCTATCAGACGCTTGATGAAGCCTTCCAGGATCTGGCTGCCGGCCGCATCGACTACGTTTTCGGTGACTCGCTTGTGTTGGATGCATTCATCAAGAGCGATGCCGGCAAGGATTGCTGCGCGGATGCGGGCAATGTCGCTGATGATCCGGAAATTCTGGGACTTGGCGTTTCGGGCGGCCTGCGTAAGGACGATGCGGAATTGAAGCAGAAGTTGAATGCTGCGATCGCTGCTGTCCGCGCCAGCGGCAAATATGACGAGATTACCGCGAAATACTTCAGCTTCGATATCTACGGCGCAAAGTAATCCGGTCGGTTTCCGCAGATGGCAAGCTTTGAAAACATGTTGCAGCTTTTGTCCCCCTATCCTCCGGGATGGGGTGGCACTCTGTTGACAGGTGCGCTCGCAACGCTTGCCATTTCGGCCGGGGCCTATGTTATCGGCATCGTCATCGGCTTGACCGGTGCGCTTGGTAAGCTCTCTGGTAACAGGCCGATCGGTGTCGTCCTCAATCTCTACACGACGCTTATCCGGTCAGTTCCCGAACTCATTCTCATCGTCGGGCTCTATTATGCCGGCACGGATGGTCTAAACCGTTTCCTGCAACTGGCAGGTTTGCCGCCGCTGGAGGTCAACGGCTTTGTCGCTGCGGTTGCCGTGCTGGGTTTCGTTCAGGGCGCTTATATGACGGAGGTGCTGCGCGGGGCGATCCTTGCGATCCCCGCGGGCCAGATTGAGGCCGCCAGAGCATTCGGCATGTCGCCATTCTTGCGGTTTCGGCGCGTCGTCCTGCCGGCAATGTTGCCAAATGCCCTGCCGGGGCTCTCCAATCTCTGGCTTTCGGTGACAAAGGACAGTGCACTCGTCGCCGTTGTCGGATATCAGGAGCTCGCACTCGCAACCCGCCTTGCCGGTGCCAGCACGAAGCAATATTTTCTGTTCTTCATGGCCGCAGCGGTGATGTATCTGGCAATCACACTTGTCTCCAATGCCATCTTCAAGCTGATCGAGCGGCATGTTCGCCGTGGTCAGCCAGCCTTGGCATGAGGTGAGGTAATGGATTTCTCCTGGATCGCAAAATACTGGCCGCTTCTTGTAAGCGGAGCATGGCAGACGATCTGCCTGTTGGCCATTTCCGTCAGCCTCGGTTTTATCCTCGCTATCGGTCTTGCATTCGCACAAATCAGCGGTGGCAGGCTGACGAAGCTTATGGCGCGAGCGTACTGTACGTTCTTTCGCGGGACGCCGCTCTTGATCCAGCTATGGCTGCTCTATTATGGCGTCGGTTCGCTGTTGCCCATGATCCCGGGTCTTCGGCAGAGTTTTCTATGGCCTGTGCTTCGGGAAGGCTTTTTCTTTGCGGCGGTCAGCTTCACGCTGAACTATGCCGCCTATGAGGCCGAGGTCCTGCGAGGTGCACTTCTGGGCGTGCCGAAAGGGGAGCTTGAGGCAGGCAGAGCTTTTGGCATGAGCCGGTTCACCCTTGCTCGTCGCATCTGGTTGCCTCGGGCGATCCGCACCGCTCTGCCGACCATCGCAGGGGAGGTCGTGATGCAGTTGAAGGCTACGCCGCTTGCCTTCACGGTCACGGTCATGGATCTCTACGCTGTCGCCTACAAGGTGCGCCAGGACACGTTGCTGGTCTACGAGCCTCTGCTCGTTGTCACTGTTTTTTATCTCATCCTCACCGCTATCATCGCCCGCTGCTTCGGTATCGTCGAAGCGCAGGTGCCGGTGCGACGGTAATTTTCAAGGAGTTGAACATGAGCGGTATTCGTATTCTGGACGGCGGCATGAGCCGGGAGTTACAAAGGCTCGGCGCTGAACTGAAGCAGCCGGAATGGTCTGCGCTGGCGCTCATCAATGCGCCCGATATCGTGCGCAAGGTACATGCCGAGTTCATCGATGCCGGTGCGGATGTCGTGACGACCAACTCATACGCGCTCGTCCCTTTTCATATCGGCGAAGAACGTTTCCAGAAAGATGGCGCATCCCTGATCGCGCTCTCAGGGCGCCTTGCCCGCGAGGCGGCAGATGCATCCGGCCGAAAGATCACTGTTGCAGGCTCGCTGCCGCCTATTTTTGGCTCTTATGAACCGGAAAATTTCGACGCGTCTCGTGTTCAGGATTACCTGAAAGTGCTGGTCGACAACCTCACCCCCTCCGTGGATGTCTGGCTTGGAGAGACGCTGAGCCTGATCGCTGAAGGTGAGGCGGTACGGACGGCCGTGGCTGATACCGGCAAGCCGTTCTGGATCTCTTTCACGCTCGATGACGGTCCGGTACAGGTGAACGGTGCGGACCCGAAACTCCGCTCGGGTGAAACCGTCCATGATGCGGCTTTGTGGGCTGCAGGGTCGGGGGCCGCGGCACTGCTGTTCAATTGCAGCAAGCCGGAGGTGATGAAAGCTGCAGTGACGGTCGCAACGTCGGTCTTCCAGGAAAAGGGCGTTTCAATCGACATCGGTGTTTATGCCAATGCCTTTGAAGGGGAGCAGGATGATTCTGCTGCCAATGAGGGTTTGCATGATACGAGAGCGGATCTGACGGACGACGTTTATTCGCGTTTCGCCTGCTCCTGGGCAGACGCGGGTGCGACCTTGATCGGCGGATGCTGCGGTATCGGTGCCGCGCATATCCATAAGGTCGCGGACGCTCTTCGGACCGCTGGCCGGAACTGATGCAACACGGGTCCGTCTTGGCGAGCCCGCTATCTCATCCTGGTGCTTTCTGGGTGTAAGAGATGACATAAGGTAGAGGGCTTTTAAACCCTCTACTTAATGGCCTGGTAGTCAGGCGTACCCTCTCCTGAAACGTAAATCGTCGATGGTGAGAGCCAGCCGGTCTTGTGGAACAAGTAATGAAGCGCTGCACACAAGATGATGATCACTCTGGTCAACGCTTGAAGCTTCCTCTTGTGTTTTCAGATGACTGCACGGCCATGGCGCGTCTCACTTCCACATGGATCGCATCCGTGCCCCAACATCGATGCGGATCTGGTTGGCACTGCGCTCGCTGGCGTTTGCGCTGACTTTCGGCCAACTCGTCGTTTCAAAGAACTGCAGCAGGGTCGCGGGAATGAAGCGGGTTCTCGAGGCGTAGACATGGCGGTCGCCGTGAGCATTCTGCCCGTGCGTGAAAAATCGCTGCGGCGTAATCAGGGCTAGGCTGTCACGTGCCCGTGTCATGCCGACGTAGAGCAGACGGCGTTCTTCTTCCAGTTCAGCCGTGCTGCCGACGCCAAGGTCGGAGGGAATGCAGCCATCGACAACATTCAACAGGAAGACGGAGCGCCATTCCTGTCCTTTGGATGAGTGGATGGTTGAAAGGATCAGGTAGTCCTCGTCGAGAAGAGGGACGCCCGCCTGGTCGCTGGTCGCATCAGGGGGGTCGAGTGTCAATTCGGTCAGGAATCTTTCCCGATTGGCATAACCGGCCGCTATCTGTTCCAACTGAACGAGATCAGCCTTGCGAGTATCAGCGTCCTCGTGGATGCGATCGAGGTGCGGCTCATACCAGAGACGTGCCAATTCGATGTCATGCGGCCAGCCGGCACCCGCTTTGCGGAGGCCAAGCATAAGCTCGATGAATTTCGCCCAGTTCTCACCGCTCTTCGGGGGAGCCGGAATTTCTGCTAGCGAGATCAGCGGCTCGGGCTCGGCTGTAATCGTGTCGAGAATTTTACCGGCAGTCTGCGGGCCGACACCCGGCAACATTTGAAACAGCCTGAACCCGGCCACGCGATCGCGAGGATTCTGCGCGAAACGAAGCACGGCCAGCAGGTCCTTGACATGGGCGCTGTCGAGAAATTTCAAACCGCCAAATTTCACGAAGGGAATATTGCGGCGTGTGAGCTCGACCTCGAGCGCACCGCTGTGATTGGATGAGCGGAAAAGGACGGCCTGCTGTTTGAGCGTCATGCCGATTTCACGATTAGCGAGAACCTGTTCGACGATATAGGCCGCCTGATCGGTCTCGTCCTTCACTGTCACGAGCATTGGCCGCTGTTCGGATTGCCGGTCAGTCCAGAGGTTCTTGGTGAACCGCTCTCGCGCCAGATCGATTACGCCGTTGGCAGCCGCCAGGATCGGCTGCGTCGAGCGGTAGTTGCGATCGAGGGTTATCACATCGGCTGGCTTGGGCGAAAACTCGCTTGGGAAATCGAGAATATTGCGAATGGTAGCAGCCCGGAAAGAATAGATCGACTGCGCATCATCGCCAACGACCGTGAGGCCCTGGCCGCCCGGTTTCAGTGATCTGAGGATCGATGCCTGCAGGCGATTGGTGTCCTGATATTCGTCGACCAGAATATAATCGAAGCGATTGCCGATATCGTCGGCAAGTTCCGGCGCAGATACCATCTGAGCCCAATAAAGCAGGAGATCGTCGTAATCGAGGACGTTTTGGGCTTGCTTGGCCTCGACATAGGCGCCGAACAGTTCCTTCAGTTCGTTTTCCCATTCGCTCACCCACGGGAACGAATTCTTGAGCGCTTCCTTGATGGTGCACTCTGAATTCACGACGCGGGAATAGATCGCAAGGCATGTGCCTTTCGTCGGGAAGCGGTTTTGGGTTTTGGAAAAGCCAAGGTCATGCCGGATGATATTCATCAGATCGGCGCTGTCTTCCCGGTCGTGGATCGTGAAGTCGCCATTCAGGCCGATCTGTTCAGCATACATGCGCAAAAGCCGCGCGCCGATCCCGTGAAACGTTCCGGCCCAGGCGAGCGCGTCGGTCATGACAGCGGAATTTTCACCCAGAACCTGCCGGCAAATCCTTTGAACGCGCCTCGTCATTTCCGATGCTGCCCGCCTGGAAAACGTCATCAGCAGAATACGTCTGGGGTCTGCGCCGTTGACAATCAGATGTGTGACGCGATGCGCAAGCGTGTTGGTCTTGCCTGAACCGGCGCCGGCAATGATCAGCAACGGTCCACCTGTCTGGCCATCGGGCATTCCAATACCGTGCTCGACCGCTTCTCTCTGCCGGTCGTTAAGTTTTTCCAGGTAGGTCGCCGTCATCTGCTTTCCGTCGTTCAAGACAAGTTACTTAGAGTCTCGCGTTTTTTTCGCCGTTGCACCGTTGATTAGCAATCGCCTGCCTCCTCATTCGGGCATCGTGACGCGGAGAGCTTTTACGTCTGATAGCGCATCATGAACAAAAAAGGAACGCACCGGCAGGCGGAAGGTTGGGAATCCGTTATGGATTTGTTCGCGACTTATGCGCTGGCAAAGGGTTGGTCCCGGCGCAATGCTGAAAATCGGACAACCATCCAGGTGCGATTAAAAAATAGCCGTAAAGCCATCTTGTATATTGCTATAAACACGAAGAAATCGTAATATATACATAGTAATCGTAATGCAATTAATAAATGGGCCAAACGATGGATCTTGTTGAGGAATTGGTTCGAAAATTCGGGACCAATGTTATCGTCACCAATCCCGCTGATATGGCGTTTGCCACGGAGGACTGGCGCGGTCGCTACCATGGTCGGGCGCTGTGTGTTGCCCGCCCTGTCGATGTCCAGCAAGTGTCCGATATCGTCGCGTTTTGTCGTGAGCGCGCCATTCCGGTGTTGCCGCAAGGTGGCAATACGGGCCTGGTTGGTGGCAGCATTCCAGACCCGGCGGGGAGCCCGCCGGTCATCATCTGCCTGGATCGTTTACGCCAGATCATCAAGGTCGACCCGGTTAACAACACCATGGAAGTCCAGGCCGGTTGTATTCTGGCGAATATTCATGAGGCTGCCCAGGCAAATGGTCGCTTTTATCCTGTCAGCCTCGGTGCAGAGGGCTCCTGCCAGATTGGCGGCACGATCGCGACCAACGCTGGTGGAACCTCTGTTCTACGCTATGGGAATACACGCGATAACGTTCTCGGACTCGAAGTTGTTCTTCCTGACGGAAAAATCTGGTCGGGGCTGAAGGCGCTTCGCAAGAACAACACAGGTTATGATCTCAAGCATCTTTTCATAGGCTCCGAGGGAACGCTCGGGATCATCACTGCTGCCGTCCTTAAGTTGCATCCATATCCGGCGCGTGCGGCCGTGGCTTGGGCTGGTCTGGATCATCCGGATCAGGCGTTGAAATTGCTGACTTCGGTGCAGGCGGCATATGGCGCCAAGCTCTCTGGCTTCGAATTGATGAACCGCAAGCAGCTCGATCTGGTGCTGGAAAACGTCCCTCAGCGCCGTTCGCCGCTCGACACCGAGCATGAATGGCATCTGTTGATCGAGCTTTCCGATTCCGGTGGCGAGGACGACCTCGACAATGCGATGCAGAATGTCCTGGAACAGGCATTCGAGGCGGAACTGATCGGTAACGCCATGATTGCCTCCAGCGAAGCGCAAAGGGCTGCGATCTGGGAGGTCCGTCACAGCGTGTCGGAGGCCAATAAAAAGGCCGGTGTCGGTTTGACGACGGACTGCGCAGTTCCGGTTTCAGCCACCCCCCAATTCATCGATCAGGCAACGCAGGCGGTAAAGGCAATTGTACCCTCGGCGGAGATCGTCGTCGTCGGCCACATGGGTGACGGCAACATCCATTTCATTCCGTTCTTTTCATTCGATGCCTGGAATGCATTTTCCGACCGAGACGATCTCGCGTCCCGGCTGCGCCATGCTGTCAATGATGTTGCTGACAATCTCGGTGGAACGTTCAGTGCCGAACACGGCGTCGGCCAGGTCCAGCTCGCCGAGATGGACCGCTACAAACCCTCGGCAGAGCTTTCGCTGATGCGCGCAATCAAGTCCGCAATCGACCCTGAAAACCTTTTCAACCCTGGCCGGCTGCTCCCCAGGTCGTGAGCCGCCGCAGCCCAAGAAATAACAAGCCTGAACTACAGGCGCTGACAAGGATCAACAACGTTCCAAGAGGAGAACGACGATGAGCATGAAGGATAAGTCCAACTGGACACGCAGACAGTTTTTGACGACAAGTGCCGTTGGCGCAGTAGCATTGACTGCCCCGGCAATCTGGACGTCTGCAAACGCACAGAGCAAGCGCATCATCGTCCGTGACGACGGCGGCATCTACACCAAGGCATATAACGCTGTCTATTATGGCCCATTCAAAGAGGCGACCGGTATCGAGGTCGTCGGGGTACAGGCAAACGCAGAACCGACCGCCCAGATCAAATCCATGGTCGACGCCGGTTCCTACACCTGGGATATGGCAAAAATCTCCGAGCCCGCCATCGAACTTTTGACTGCAGGCGAAAAAAAGTACCTGGAAAAACACGGCCTTTCCAGTGAGGCTGCAATCTCGACTTTACCGAAGCAGTATGTGTCTGAATACGGTGTGGGAACGAACGTGTACACGACCGTTCTTGCCTATCGCACCGATGTTTTCGAGGGCCGCGAGGCACCGAAATCCTGGTCTGACTTCTTCGACACCGAGAAATTCTCCGGTCGACGAGCGCTGCGAAAACATGCTTTCGATACGATCGAGCAGGCACTGATGGCGGACGGCGTTGCCAACTCCGACGTCTATCCCTGCGACATTGAGCGGGCTTTCAAGAAGCTCGACACAATCAAGAAAGATGTTGGTGTTTTCTGGACGAGCGGTTCACAGGTCGAGCAGATGCTTCAGTCCGGCGAGGTCGACATGATACCGACATGGGTTTCGCGCGCCCAATCGGCCCGCTCCGCCGGAGCACCGGTGGAAATCGTCTGGGACCAGAACATCTGGGGTCTCGACAACTGGTCAATTCTGGCGGGCTCGCCGAACGCCGATGCATGCCGGGAGTTCATCAAATTTGCGTCCGATCCGAAGCGACAGGCCGCACTCGTCGACTATTTCCCGGCGGGCGTAACGCAGCCGGAAGCTTTCGAGTTCATCGATCCCAAACTCGCCAAGGATTGCCCGACATTTCCGGAGCATATCGAGCGCGGCGTGAAGATCGATGCGAAATACTGGCTGGCCAATCAGGCATCTGTCATCGAGCGTTACAACGCCTGGCTCTTGAGCTGACCTGAAACCGGCCCGGCACGATGCCGGGCCTCAATCTGATCCAGAAATCGGCAGGGCCGCCATGTCTTTATCCAGTTTGACCGTAAAAAAACTCGCCAAACGTTACGGCGACTTCACCGCTCTTGCCGAAACCGACCTCACGGTGGGCGACGGAGAATTCCTGACGCTGCTCGGACCGTCCGGCTCCGGCAAGACCACGCTTTTGAGCCTGATTGCGGGCCTGTCCCGACCGGATGGCGGCGCTGTTCTGATTGGCGACAGCGACGTCACCTATAATGCACCGCACTTGCGTGACATCGGCGTTGTTTTCCAGAATTATGCCCTCTTCCCCCACATGACTATCTTGGAAAACATCGCTTTCCCGCTGAAAATGCGAAAGGTTGCGGCAGAGGAAGCAAAAAGGCGCGCCACGGAAGCACTGGAAATGATCCGTCTTCCCCACATTGCCCAGCGTTATCCCAAAGAGCTGTCAGGCGGGCAACAGCAACGTGTCGCCCTGGCGCGCTGCATGGTCTATCGCCCCTCCATCATTCTCATGGACGAGCCCCTTGGCGCCCTCGACAAGAAGCTGCGCGAACATATGCAGCTTGAGATCAAGCGCATTCACCGCGAGCTCGGCGCGACGATCATCTACGTCACCCATGATCAGGAAGAAGCGATGACGATGTCCGATCGGATCTGCCTGATGAACTCCGGCAAGATCGAGCAGCTCGGGACACCGGCGGATCTCTACTTCCGACCCAAAACACTGTTCGTCGCCGATTTCCTGGGTGAGTCCAACCTCATCGAGGCAACAGTAACAAGCGCGGACGACGACATGATCGATGTAACGATCGGCGCGGGATCGGTTGCTGCGCAAGCGATCGCCAACGAAGCGATATCTGCCGGCGATGCAATCCACATCATGATCCGTCCGCAGAACCTCACGATCAACAAGACACAGAAAGCCGATGGTATCGGCGCGGTCGTCAGCGATGTGATGGTGACCGGAAGCCTGACGAAAATCTATATGAATGCCGAAGGCTGGTCTTCACAGGAACTGGTCGCGGCATTCCCGACCCGCCTGAACGGTGATCACTACCAGATCGGCGACAAGGTTTCGCTCTCGTGGGAAGGGGCAGACGCGGTTGCGATTGGCCGCGCGAGGGCTACGCAATGAATGCGCCGTCTGCATCCCAAAAATCTGCGGCAATGCCGATCTGGGTAGGGCACATGATGAAGGTGGCACCGCTCATCGCCCTGCTGCTGGCGTTTCTTGTGTATCCGGTCGGGCAATTGCTGTCGCTGAGCTTCTTTAACGATGGTGCGCTTTCACTCGCATCCTACCGACAGCTCTTTGCATCGCCGCTCTATCTCAACGTCCTGTGGATCACACTGAAGATCTCGCTTGCGACGACGGCACTTGCAGTCATCATCGGCTATCCGGTGGCCTATCTGATTTCGACGGCAGGCCCACGAACCAAGGGACGGCTTGTCTTTCTTGTCCTCCTGTCATTCTGGACGAGCTTCCTTGTCCGGGCATTCGCTTGGGTCATCATCCTGGGCCGCAACGGCGTCGTCAATCAGACGCTGGTGGCTCTTGGCATCATCGACCGTCCAATCGACCTGCTCTACGGGCTTGGCGCCGTGCTCGCCGGCATGGTTCATGCGATGCTGCCGCTTGCCGTCATGACGATGCTTGCAGTCATGGAAAACATCGATCGCAACCTCCCGCGTGCGGCCTCCACGCTTGGTGCACGTCCCGGATCGGCCTTCTGGACGGTATATTTCCCGCTTTCGATGCCGGGTGTGGCGGCTGCCGCTATCATGGTGTTCGTGACTGCGATCGGTTTCTTCATCGTTCCCGCCTTGCTCGGAGGCCGTTTCGAGACGATGATCTCGCAGCTTATCATCGACCAGGTTCAACAGACACTGAATTGGGGTCTTGCTGGCGCTATAGCAGTGCTGCTTCTTGCCGTTGTTCTTCTTGTCTTCCTTGTTTACGACCGGATCTTCGGTTTCACGACACTGACGGGGGAAAGTCAGGGTGAGGGCAAGAGCCGCGATTCCATCACCCGGCGCGCAGGGGCGAGATTTCTAGCGATCCTTGGCGAGGTCAGCGACCATGTGCTGGCGCTTTTTCCAGGAAGCAAGAAGAGCCTCGATGAAGTTTATCCGCCCCTGTTCCTGAGGGTCTTCGTCTGGACGGTGCTCATCCTGATTACGCTTCCTGCGGTTCTGATGATCCCGATTTCCTTTAGTCAGGCGGGTCTGAATTGGCCGCCGAGTGGATTTACCACGCAGTGGTATTCACAGATGTGGGCAAACCCGGTCTGGAGCCAGGCGGTTCTGCGATCACTGACGGTTGCAGCGGGTGCGGGCATTCTCTCGATGCTGATCGGTGTTCCTGCCGCGTTCCTTCTGGCTCGCGCCAACATCCGTGGAAAAGCAGCCATCCTGGCCTTCGTGCTGTCTCCGATCGTGGTTCCACGCATCATCATTGCGGTCGGCATGTTCTACGTGTTCGCAAAGCTTGGTCTTGTCGGCACGTCGATCGGGCTCATCCTCGGCCACACGGTGGTGTGTGTTCCCTATGTCGTCCTGACGATGGTCGCTGTTCTGCGCAACTACGACACGCGGCTGGATGCTGCAGCCCACAGTCTCGGCGCGACACCGGTCAAGGCACTCATCCATGTGACGTTCCCGATCCTCGGGGCTGGCATGTTCTCGGCATTCCTGTTTGCTTTCGCAACGTCGTTTGACGAGCTGACAATCGCACTCTTCTCTTCGGGTGGCCTCAACGCAACTCTTCCCAAGCAATTCTGGGACGAGGTGACGCTTCAGGTTTCGCCCGTGATCGCTGCGGTTTCGACCTGCCTCCTCGTCTTTATTTCGATCCTGATCTTTGCCGCTGACCGTCTGCGTCGACGCGGCGCAGGTCACTAGTCACGCCCCACGATACTTAAATGAAGGACAATAAAATGCTCGATTCCACCAAGTTGCACGGTATCCTTCCGGCTCTTGTGACGCCCGTGAAAGCTGACGACACCATCGATACGGCTGCCGCTGAAGCCCTTTTCGCCTGGTTGCAGAAGCAGGGCGTCGATGGTGTGGTTCCGCTGGGCGGTACGGGCGAGTATGGCGCCTTGTCGCGCCGCGAACGCATCCGTTTCGTGGAAATGTCTGCGAAGGCATTTGGTGGCAAGTCTCCGGTTATTCCGGGTGTTCTCGACCCCGGTTTCCACGATGCGATGGATAGCGCACGTGAATTCGCTGCAGCCGGCGCAGACGCGCTTCTGGTGATCACGCCCTATTACACCAACCCGACACAGGCCGGCATTCGCGACTACTTTCTGCGCTATGCAGACCAGTCTCCCGTTCCGATCCTGATCTATGAAATCCCCTATCGTACCCGCATTGCGATCGATCCTGAGATTCTGCACGAGTTGTCCGGCCACGAGAAAATCATTGGTATGAAGGCCTGCAACACGGACATGTATCACTACCTGCGTGTCATGGCGGGGCTTTCTCCTGATTTCACGATGCTCAGCGGTGAAGATTCCCTTTTCCCGTTGCATGTAGCCGCAGGCGCCAAGGGTGGCATCGTCGTCACGGCCAACCTTGTTCCGAAGGTGTGGCGCCGGATGTTCGACCTCGCGGTGAGCGGCAAGACAGCCGAAGCGCTGGCTTTGCACCAGGATCTCATTCCGTTCATGAATCTGGCGTTTGCCGAGACCAATCCTGGTCCGATGAAATCGGTCATGGATCTTATCGGGGTCAACGCGCCGAGCATGCTGGCGCCGCTGCGCCAGCCGAAGACCGAGCTACAGGCCGCGCTGCGCAAGGAGTGCAGCAGGCTTCTTGAAAAGTATGAAGCGGCAGAGGCCAAGCTTGCATCATAACCCTGTGCGGTCGATAAAGATGGTGCTCGCGATGGCGGGCTCCTCTTTAACGTTTCGCGGAAATCGACTGCGATCAAATGGTCGGCAAGGAATATCTCATGCCTAGAAAACCGGTGGAATCAATCGAGTCAGATGCTGCCCTGCCGACCGATCCGAAGGCGTCATCGCTGTTTGTCGGCTCCACCGAAAAGGCGTTCCAGGTGCTGCACGCCTTTGATGGGCCACATAAGCAGATGCCGCTTTCCGACATAGCAAAGGCAGCCGGTCTTGATCGCAGTGCCGCGCAGCGGCTGGTCTACACGCTTGAAACCCTTGGTTACATCAGACGTGTCCACAAGACACGCAACTACGCGCTAACGTCCAAGGTCTTGCAGTTTGCCTACAACTATCTTCATGCCCACGAGGTCCTCGACAAGGCGGCACCCTATCTGCTGGAGATCAGCCGTTCGGTCGGAGAAACGACGAACCTGCAGGAACTGGACGGTCATGAGATTGTCTATGTCGGGCGGTTTCCCGGCCAGCATCTGGTCAATGTCGACATTATGGTGGGGAGCCGGTTGCCAGCGCTCTTTACAGCATCCGGAACGGCAATCCTGTCGAGACGCTCCCCCGAAGAGATCGACGAGGTTTTCGCAAAGACGGACTTTCGGCCTTTGACACCCTATACGATGACCGACAAGGCAAAGCTCAGGGAGCGCATCCAGGAAGCCTCCGAGAAAGGCTATGCCGTCGTCGCCAATGAAACGGTGATGGGTGACATCTCGATCGCAGCCGCGATCACCGACGAGCATGGACGTGCAGTCGCCGCACTCAATATTGCTGCTCCGACCACGCGATGGACTGTCGAGAAGGTAGAGGCAGAGCTTGCTCACCACGTTCAGGTCGCCGCGACGTCGAGCTCAATGGCAAAATTTGTTCACTACCAGCGCTGAATGCGATCTGGGGTTCAGTAAGGAAAATCGTCTTGGCCAATCCGATCAATATTGTTCTCGCCGGTTGCGGCAACATGGGTTACGCAATGTTGAAGGGCTGGCTTGCAAGGGATGGCATGACGCCTGACTGCGTTCACGTGGTGGAGCCGGTGGAGCCCTTGCGTAAGCGTGCCGCAGAGACTGGTGCATGCGTTTACGAAAGCGCCGACGCACTTGAAGCTTCTCTCAAGCCTGACGTGATTTTTCTCGCTGTCAAACCGCAGGTCATGACGGCGGTGCTGCCGGCTTATCGGCGATTTGTTGGCTCGTCCGTGTTTGTGAGCATTGCTGCAGGTGTTGGCGTCCGCACGCTTGAGGCCAGCCTCGGCGATTGTGCTGTTATCCGTGCCATGCCGAATACACCGGCTTCGATCGGCCACGGAATGACTGTGACGTTTGCGAATGACGGCGTCGATGAAGATCAGGCACAGCTGGTACAAGGCCTGCTTTCTGGAATGGGAAAGGTGCTGGCGGTCTCATCGGAAGAACAGGTGGATGCGGCGACAGCCATATCCGGCTCTGGCCCGGCTTACATCTTTTACTTCATAGAGTGCCTGGCGAAAGCGGGGGAGGCCGTCGGTCTCGATGCTGATCAGGCACTGTTGCTGGCACGGCAAACGGTTCATGGTGCTGCTGCAATGGCATCAAGCCGGAATGACGGGCCTGATGTCTTGCGGCGTGAGGTGACAAGCCCCAACGGAACGACGGCGGCCGCGCTCGACATTTTGATGGGCGAGGGTGCACTCATGTCATTGATAGGCGAGGCTGCCAAAGCTGCGCATGACAGGGCAATCGAACTCTCCAAAACGAACTGATCTGGCACTTTTCGATCTTTTGGCTACCGCTCATCGCGCAGGTTGGAAACACAATGCCTCAGCATTTGAATGCCCGTGACTTCAGACAGGCTGCAAAACGGAGACTTCCAAAGTCGCTGTTCGAGTACATTGATCGGGGTGCCGAGGATGAGCGGGCACTCGCCAGGTTGCGAGAAAGCCTCGATGCGATTGAAATGGTACCAAGCGTGTTGACCGGACATCGGGAGCGCGACCTGCGAACCGAGATATTGGGCCGCGAGCAGGCGATACCTCTGATCGTTGCTCCGACCGCGCTTGCAGGACTGGTTTCACACCAAGGAGAGGCGAAGATTGCCCGTGCCGCTAGCCGACTGGGCATTCCTGTCTGTGTTTCGACGCAATCCGTGACAACGGTTGAAGAGGTCGCGGCAGGTGCTCCCGGAGCTGACATCTGGTTTCAGCTCTACATGTGGAAAGACAGACGTCTTTCGAAGGCCCTCCTCGAACGCGTTGCGGCTGCCGGCGTCAGAAATCTCGTCATCACTGCCGATACGCCGGCCAGTCCGAAACGGGAGTACAATCGTCGAAACGGTTTTTCTATCCCGTTTGAGTACTCCCCGCGCTCGGTCATCGATGTCGCGATGCACCCGCGCTGGTTTTTTGGCGTTTTGATGCGCTATCTCACGACAACCGGGATGCCGAGCTATGGTCACTATCCGCAGGAGTTTCGGGGCGCTGTGACGCGCCCATCGATTGCTGAAGCGGTCCGGTTGGAAAATCTTTTGAACTGGGAAGACGTTCGGCAGATCAGATCCTGGTGGCAAGGCAAGATCGTCATCAAAGGTGTCCTGAGTGCCGCTGATGCCAGGAAGGCGAGAGAAATGGAAGCAGATGCTATCGTTGTCTCCTCCCACGGTGCCCGCAACCTGGATGTCGCGCCACCACCGGCAACGATTTTGCCGCGCATTGTCGAGGCCGTGGGGCAGGACATGGAAGTTCTGGCTGATAGCGGTGTCATGCGCGGCAGTGACGTGCTGAAATATATAGGTCTTGGAGCGAAAGCGGTGATGGTCGGACGGCTCCCGCTTTGGGGGCTTGCCGCCGATGGCGAAGCTGGTGCTGACCGGCTGCTGTCGATATTGCGCGATGAAATGGATCTGACGCTTTGTATGCTTGGGCTTGAACGTCCGGCCGATTGCGCTTCTGCGATCCTGAGCACCGAACGCTTTAGCCATGGGCACCATTGAAACGCGTTTTCGCCCCACACCATGAACGAGATGAAAAACATGCAAATCCCTTTGCCAGAACTCCCTGAACGGGAATCGATGGAATTCGATGTCGTGATTGTTGGTGCAGGTCCCGCTGGCCTTTCTGCGGCGATCCGTCTGAAACAGATCGATCCGGATTTGTCTGTGGTTGTTCTGGAAAAGGGTGGCGAGGTCGGCGCACACATCCTCTCGGGTGCGGTTGTCGATCCGATCGGTATCGACAGGCTGCTGCCGGGCTGGCGCGAGGAGGAGGGGCATCCCTTCAAGACCGAGGTCAAGGACGACCAGTTCCTGTTGCTCGGCCCGGCCGGATCGATCCGCCTGCCAAACTTCGCCATGCCACCATTGATGAACAATCACGGCAACTACATCGTCTCGCTTGGGCTGGTCTGTCGCTGGCTGGCGGAAAAGGCGGAAGCGCTCGGCGTCGAGATCTATCCGGGCTTTGCCGCCACCGAAGTGCTTTACAATGACGAAGGTGCCGTCATCGGCGTTGCCACGGGCGATATGGGCATCGAGCGCAACGGCGAACCCGGCCCGAACTTCACCCGCGGCATGGAACTGCACGGCAAATATGTGCTGATCGGGGAAGGTGTGCGCGGTTCGCTCGCCAAGCAGCTGATCGCCAGGTTCGACCTGTCCCGGGATCGGGAACCGCAAAAGTTCGGTATCGGCATCAAGGAGCTGTGGCAGGTCAAGCCTGAGAACCACAAACAGGGTCTGGTGCAGCACTCGTTCGGCTGGCCGCTTGGCATGAAGACCGGCGGCGGTTCGTTCCTCTATCACCTGGAAGACAATCTGGTCGCCGTCGGTTTGGTGGTGCACCTCAATTACAAGAACCCCTATCTTTATCCGTTCGAGGAATTCCAGCGCTTCAAGACACATCCGGCGATCCGCGACACGTTCGAGGGTGGTAAGCGTCTGTCCTATGGCGCCCGCGCCATCACCGAAGGCGGTTATCAGTCGGTTCCGAAGCTGACCTTCCCGGGCGGTGCGCTGATCGGCTGTTCGGCCGGTTTCGTCAACGTGCCGCGCATCAAGGGCAGCCACAATGCGGTGCTGTCGGGCATGCTGGCGGCCGACAAGATTGCCGCGGCAATTGCAGGCGGTCGCGCCCATGACGAGGTCGTCGAGATCGAGAACGAATGGCGTCAGGGCGATATCGGCAAGGACCTGAGGATGGTCCGCAACGTCAAGCCGCTGTGGTCGAAGTTCGGCACGGCTGTCGGCGTGGCGCTTGGCGGCCTCGACATGTGGACGAACCAGCTGTTCGGTTTTTCGGTGTTCGGCACGCTGAAACACGGCAAGACGGATGCGGAAAGTCTCGAACCAGCTTCGAAGCACAAACCGATCGCCTATCCGAAGCCGGATGGCGTTTTGACCTTCGACCGCCTGTCATCGGTGTTCCTGTCCTCGACCAACCATGAAGAAGACCAGCCGGTGCATCTTCAGGTGAAGGACATGGCGCTGCAGAAATCATCCGAGCACGATGTTTATGCCGGACCATCGACGCGTTATTGCCCGGCTGGCGTTTACGAATGGGTGGAGAAGGACGGCCAGGAAACCTACGTCATCAATGCGCAGAACTGCGTGCACTGTAAGACGTGTGACATCAAGGACCCCAACCAGAACATCAACTGGGTTCCGCCACAAGGCGGCGAAGGGCCGGTTTACGCCAACATGTAATGTTGGCCCGGCCCGCACGGACCGCCGTCAGCGGGAATGCCCGGCGAAGGGCCTGTATACGCCAACATGTAATGTTGGCCCGGCCTGGGAAAGTTCCGTTCCAAATGGCCAAATTCAGCGTGGGCGATCAATCTGAAATGACTGAATTTTTCCAAATTCTACCTTACCGTGGAAAAAGACAGTCGCAGTGTCGCGCCGATCATAATCATCCTCATCATGTCTTCTGCCGCGCGGGACAGAAGCTTTGGTGCGGACGAGATTGCATCTTCCAGGGAGCAGGGACGCGTTAGGATCGAGGCGAAGGCATCTATGCCGCAATCGAGATTGAGCCGCACGCCCTTTCCGATCGTGCCTGCAAGCGCCACCACTGGAACACCGGCTGCCTTGGCGCGTCGTGCGATTTCGGCCGGAACCTTGCCAAAGGGCGTCTGGCCATCGAGGCTGCCTTCCGCCGTGATCACTAGGTCGGCGTTGTGAATGTAGTCATCGACCTCGAGATACTGCATGACGATCTCGTAGCGGGGATGAAGTGCGCCGCAGAGCAGACCGAGAACGGCGGCACCCAGACCACCTGAGGCGCCGGCACCTGATGCGGAGCCGACATCTACGCCAGTGGCGTTTTGAATGTGGGCTGCATAAGTCTCCATAGCTGCGGCCAATCGCTCGACCTGTTCGGGTGTTGCGCCTTTCTGCGGTCCGAAAACACGGGCCACACCTCGCTCACCGAGTAGCTGGTTGTGCCAATTGACGGCGGCATCGATACGAACCCGCGCAAGGCGAGGGTCACGATTTTTAATGTCTATGCGGTTTAACTGCGTGAGCGCCGCACCGCCTCGGTCGAGCTCGTTGCCGTCGGAGTCTAGAAGCCGGATACCCAGCGCCTGCGCCATGCCGGCTCCACCATCGTTAATGCCGCTGTCGCCGCAGCCGAGCAATATCCGCTTTGCGCCGCGATCAAGTGCGGCCCGTACCAGTTCACCGACACCGTAACTCGTGGTCAGGCAGGGATTGCGACGACCGCGCGGGACGAGGCTGAGGCCGGCAGCGGCGGCCATTTCGATAACGGCGGTCGGTTCTGAAGAACATCCCAGAAACCCGACAAAGGCCTGTACCGGCTGTCCAACCGGCCCGGTGACGGTAACCGGATGGATCGTGCCATCGGTGGCGTTCACCAGCGCCCGGGTAAATCCCTCACCACCATCGGCCATCGGAACCTTGGTGACGACGGAGCCGGGAAACGCGCGCAGAACGCCTTTTTCGATGCAGTCGGCGGCCTGTTCGGCCGAAAGACTTTCCTTGAAACCAGAGGGGGCAACGACGACGCGGAAGGGCATGGGCATTATCCTTTCATGACAAATAAGTGACATGAGGAAAACGTGATGGTTCGACACTTATTCCGGCACGAAATAAATTTATTCGGCTAAATAAAAATGAGCCGCATTGAGCGGCTCTTGAGGCTTCTAGATTATTGTTTTTGCTCAGTGTTATCTGGAAAATCCCTGCAACGGCCACAGCACGGTTGCCACGAGAATAAGCAGAAACATGAAAGGCGGGACGAGCAAATAACCGAGCTTGCGCAGATCGGCTTGGGTAAAGGCAGCAGGTTCCTGCCCACCGAACAGCACGACCGGTTTAGCCGATACCATGGTCATCTGGCAAAAGCCGCTTGCCAGCGTCACAAGCATCACAAGAACAGCCGGATCCACGCCAAAAGCCGAGAGCGGCAACGCGAAGGCTGGGATGAGCACCGTCGCCCGCGCCGTCCGCGAGGTGATTACCAGATGAGAAAAGGTCGCGATGATCACTGCAAACGAGATGATGATGACGGGCGCCGTAATCATGCTCTGGCGAAAAACGCTCACCAGCCGATCGGTTAGCATCTGGGCCGTGCCCGTTTCAATTAGTGCTTCGCCGATGACCAGCGTGCCCGCCATGAACAGAAGCAGATTCCACTCAACATTTTTTAGCGCGGCCTTCAGCGTCATGCCGGAGATATTTGGCGTACAAAGGACAAGGGCTGCCACGACTGCGACCAAGGATATGTCAATACCGTGAAAGGACTGAGTGGAGAACATCAGTACCGTGCCGCCGACCGTGGCGGCTACCGCGACCTGCCGACGCGACAGGGCGGTAGGGCGGCCTGGTGAAAGGCTGGCGTCAGGAGCCATGTCGCGTTCCTCCTTGCTCATGAACACATGAAGCAATATGGCGCAGGCGATAAGGCAGGTTATCAGCGAAAAAGGACCGGCCAGCACCAGCCAGCCGATGAAATCCGGTTGCGTGCCGTTGAAGCGTAACAAAAAGCCGGAGGCAACAAGATGCGCTCCGGCGCCAATCAGCGAAGCGCCGGCGGAGAGAAGTATGACGGTTGGAAAAAGCAGGCCGAGCGCGCGCGAAACCCTCGTATTGCCGATTGCCGATGAGAGGCCGAGATAGACCGGCATCAAGATCGCGGCCCGCGCTGATGTGGAGGGGATGACGAAGGCGGTTGCGAACGTAAGCAGCGTTAACGTCCAGAACATTGAGCGAATGCTGCGCATCTTCGGCATCAGTCGGTCAGTCACCTGTTCGATCAGGCCGACATGCCTTAGAACTGCGGCGATCACGAAGGCCGACAACAACAGCCAGATGATGTCATTGCCCAACGAACGGTAAACCAGATTTTCCGGTATAGCGCCAACTACGGCAAGCGCGACTGCGCCCGCTAGCGCAACCGAAGTTTCAGGCAGTTCGAGCACCGTCCAACCGATAATCGCAGAGAAGAAGATGAAGAGCGTTGTCCGCATCGACATGGTCAGGCCGTCAATTGCCAAAAAGATCAGCACGGAGGCAAAACCGATCAACAACGCTGCGACCAACTGTTTAAGGTGTCTGACCGATACAACTGGCTCTTGCTCAGCAGTCGTCGTTTTGTCTTTCTGCTGATTTGCCGTGGGCAAGGACATAAGGTGCGCCACCACTTGGCCTCCTTTACATAACGCCGTCATCAGAGGGCAGTTTCGGTTCGGGAGAGGCGGCCGGTCGGCTCCGATCTTCCCATGTCCGATTATGAACGTTTGATGACGATGGATATTCCCGGTCTCGGTGTGTTTTCGCAAAATAAGATCAATGACGCAGAAAACGCATCGCCGCCGGAATAGGTCAGCGACTTCCACGTTCATCGACACGTATCGCCCTCGGACACGGAAGGAGAACAGACATGAACCGAAGTTTCGTCACAAGCGGCATGGCCCTAATTGCCGTGGTCACGCTGATCGCCTCAGCACATCAGGTACAGGCCATGCCACGTGCACAACCGCAGGCATCCACGCTCTCGCAGGTCATCCTGGCGGATGACGATGACGACGATCGCCGTTACAGCCGTCGTTATCGCAGTGATGACGATGACGACTACGACGATGACGATGACGACGACGATTGAGACTGAGCCATCGAGAATAGAAAATATCGTGCCCGGCCTACGCGCCGGGCATTCTTTTCGAACACGGGCTTGCGGAGATCAACTCTGGCACAGCACCTTTGCGTTCAGCAGGCCCCAGCCGAATATCGCATCCTTGCCCGGCTCGCCCATGTCGTTTGCCGAACGCGTTAGGGCGTCCGCCACCTCATCGGGTTCCATTTCCGGGTTGGCGCCGAGCAGCAGGGCAGCAGCCGCTGTTACGAAAGGTGCGGCAAACGAGGTGCCGCTCTTTTGCCTGCCGCCCGAAATGGAGGCAGCCGTCCATACCCCAACGCCTGGAGCGGCGATGTCGATATGATCGCCACGAACCGCACGGCGATAAGGTTTCATGTTCCGGTCGACGGCGGTAACGGCGATTACATCCGCATAGGCGGCGGGATAGACCGGTTTGGCGTTCGGCCCTTCATTGCCTGCGGCTGCAATCAGAATTGTGCCCTTGCCGATGATGGCGCTCACAGCCTGTTCCAACAGCATGTTCTGCGGCCCGCTGAGACTGAGGTTGACGATCCTGATATTGCGGGCGGCCAACATATCAAGTGCCCGTATGAGATCGTAGATGTCGGCTATGTCGGTAGCCCTGCGATAGCGCTGGAAGGCATCGATCGCGACCAGTCTGCCGCCGGGAATCAGGCCGGGAGCGCGGCTGCCGGCAGAGCCGACGAGGAGAGCGGCAACGGCAGTGCCGTGTTGCGCCGCAGAGCTGGGGTTGGTGCCGTCCCCCAATTGCAGCACTTCGATAGTCGCCTCGGCAAGCGAGGCATGATCGGCGTTGATGGCAGTATCGACCAGGCCGATCGGCAAGGGAGCGCCGCAACCTGTCGCTCGCCCGTTACCAGCTTCGTGCGGCCAGTCGACGATATGGCGAATAAGCTTGCAGTCGCCGCCGGGGCAGGACGCTGTGTCTTTCTCCTCGGGCTGATAGAAATGGTTGAAATCCACATTAGCTGAGGGTGCGGCGGCAACTACGGCCTGACGCGCGACATCCAGGGTCATACCACGCGGTATCGTCAGCTTGACCAATTCGCTACCGGTAAGCGCGATTGTTGTTCGCTCATCAATCACGAAACCGTCTTGCGTCAGGCTTGCGATCGTGGCCTCGTCGAGGCCCAAGGCGACGATTTCGTCGCGAGCGCGATCAGGAATGGCGACAGCACGTCTTGGTGACGCAGGGCGTTCCGCTCGTTGAAATGGCCACCTAAACAACGATCGTAGGTCGCCTCTTAGACGCCTGCCATCATCACCACGGTTTTCGCCGCCGGAAGAGCCGCCAGAGGATCCGGCGTTGTCGCCACTATCATCGTCGTCGTTGTTATCGTCGTCATCATCCGCAAATGCCGCAGCAACGCCAGGTGCGATGCCGACGGATTGAAGCAGTGGCATTGCGGTCATGCCACCGATGGCAACGAGTATCACCAGGATAAATCTGAAGCGGGGTGGTGCAATCGTCGACAAAGCGCTATCTCCAGTAGAAAAACAGCTGAAATATTCCCAACAAGCACGGGAATGCTATCTTGGATAGACGTTTATCTCGACAAAATATTCCGTGCCGTGCCAAACAAATCGCATGACGAATGACACGCGCACAGTGCCACAGCGGTTGGTGGAGTTTTTACCCAATCTGCGCCGATTTGCGATTTCGCTTTGCCACTCGCGAGAACTGGCCGATGATCTCGTGCAAGCCGCCTGTGAGCGTGCAATCGTCGCCGCCGACAGTTTCGCGCCGGATACGCGCTTTGACGCCTGGATGTTCCGTATCCTGCGCAATCTCTGGATTGATCATCTGCGCCGCGTCCGCACTGCCGGTCCGCAGGATGAAATCGAAAAAGCCTATGACGTGTCAGTGCCTTCGGGAGAGGCTGCAACCCATGCCCGTATGGAACTGATGGAAGTGGCGACTGCTTTGCAGAAACTGCCGGAAGAACAACGCGAAGTGCTCGTTCTGGTCTGCGTGGAGGAGCTGAGCTATCGCGATGCGGCCGACGTGCTCGCCATTCCCATCGGCACGGTGATGAGCCGTCTGGCGCGGGCGCGCAAAAATCTGGCCGAACTGACGGGAATAAGCCTTGGGGAGAAACGTTCGTCCGATACGAAAGGCGGCGTTGCATGACTATGGAACACTTTGACGACGAAACATTGATGGCATTTGCTGATGGCGAACTGGACGCGGTGACCAGCCAGCGGCTGGAGACGGCGCTCGAGACAGACGATACGCTGGCCGAACGGCTGGCCGTCTTTCTCGACACTCGCATGGCTGTTGGGGCCGCCATGAAGCCGTTGATCGATGAGCCGGTGCCGGAAGCACTTGCGACATCCGTTCGGCGCATGACAGAGGCGGCCGAGCACAAGGTGCTTGCCTTCCAACGCCCCGAAAAACGGATGCATATCCGCAGTAGGCAGCCTTGGATGATGCCGATCGCGGCTTCCATCCTTGCCGTCATCACCGGTGTCGGCGGATATATGGCGGGCCGAGGCAATGTCGACCTGGAGGGGGCCTCCGAAAACGCCTTGTTTGCCGCGCTTGACCAGCAACCTTCCGGCAGCGATGTCACGCTCGGCCAATCCGAGGCGCTGCATATCGTTTCAAGTTTTGTTGACGGTCGGGGAGAACTCTGCCGGGAGTTCGAATTGAAACGGCGCAACGAGACGACTGCAACCGTTGCATGCCGCACAAATGGCGCGTGGGTCACGCGTCTGGCGTTGTCGTCGCCGCGTTCAGAAGGTTACGTGCCAGCATCCTCTCAGGAAACGATCGACGCCTATCTCGCTTCGATCGAAGCCGGTGAACCGCTTGCCGCAGAGGCTGAAAGAAACGCGCTCGCCGGAATGGCCGAATGATTCTTCAGATGCGTTCGGAATAAGTTCTAACCTGCGCCGTTCTCCACGCACATGCTGCGAGGAGAACGATCATGACACTGCCACTGCTGAAAAAGCCCGAACCGAGAGTGACTTTCCTCTGCAGGAACGAGGACGAGGGCATCATCCCCGTGCCCGTGAGGGCAAAAACCGCGCTGCCGGAGTGGTTTCGCAAACTGCCGCCCGTCACCGAGGCGCGTCTTTCGACGACCGATAACGGCCTCACCGTTAAGCGTTGCATGCCGTTTCTCGATGCAATGGCAACGGGGTGGATCATTGGCCTTGCCGCGACGGTGCGCATGCAGATCTCCGATGGTGGACAGACGGTGGATTGCGGCTGGGATTTTGACCGCACCATGGTCAGCAACCACGCTAACCACCAGGTGGCCGGAAATCCGCGCGAACCGATGCCGCCCTGCAAGTTTCACAATTACTGGACCATCGTCACGCCGCCGGGCTGGAGCTGCCTGTTCCTACCTCCGCTGAACCGCCCGAACGGCGTGTTCGAAATTGTTTCGGGCGTGGTGGATACCGACAGCTACCAGTCGGAAATCCATTTTCCGTTTTTCGCCATCGGTGAAGATGGATTGCATGTTCTGGAGCGCGGCACGCCTATCGTGCAGATCATTCCCTTCCGCCGGGAAACGACCGACCTTGCCGCCGATATCCGGTCGGAAAGCGAAGGTGAGGCGGTGACCCGGAAATCGATCCTGCGCAAGACGCAGGCATCCGATGGCTGGTATCGGAAATTCGCCCGGGCTCAGCGTTGAAATTCGCCGATCCAAGCCCCTTTCGCCGATATCCGGCCTTTGTCGGTTCTCGACGCGCGCCGTTACGTATCGTTAAGATGTTGAAAATAATTATTATTTTGTGGAATATGTCCGAAGGCGATCCGTTTCTCTCAGGCAGTCAATGAAGGCTGCCTGACAATCAGGAGAAACAAAATGAAGAAGATGTTTGCCATTCTGGGCTCATTGCTTGCCACCAATGTTGCAACTTCAACCCCAGCCGTCGCCGACGATCCAGTCACCCGCTTCCTGCAGCGCACGTTCAACAATAACGCAATCTCTCGCGAGGCGCGTCGTGGCCGTGACGATAATCGCAGGAGCTGGTCTAATTCCAGCGCGAATAGGTCCTCGAACTCTTCCAGCAACTTCAGCTCGAACGGAAACTCGAATTCCAACAGCAACTCAAACTCAAACTCAAACTCAAATTCGAATTCGAACAGTTCGTCGAACTCGTCGAGCAATTCCAGCTCGAACAGCAGTTCGAACTCCTCAAGCAATTCCAGCTCGAATTCGTCGTCGAACTCCAGCTCGAACTCTTCCGACGACGATTGAAACATGGTCTCGGTATAGCAACTGCGCCTACCTCGGAAACTGACTTGCCGATTGATTACCTCCAGTCTGCCGAGAGCCAAGGCCTTCTACGACTATTGGGTAGATGTGCGTAACGTTAAATGGCGATCTTTCCGTTACTGTTGAGATCGCCATCCGGCACTAGGAATCTAATGCCCGACACGTTCACAAAGCATTCGCGCGCCTGAATCGTGCGTGTAACGCTGCCTAGGCTCCTGACGCACTATCAACTCAACTAAAACGCGCCAAAAGCGTTGAAGGAGATGTCGAGGTCAGTGTGGGACGCATCCCTCGCTCTTTCTCGATCAAGCTAGGAGCAACGTATGCAAAAGATTAGCAAGATTTTCAGCGCGATTTCATTGTCGGTAGTCATGACATTTTCATCGTTAACCGCCGCGTCAGCCACGCCAATGCCCGCATTTTCCGCGCCTAAAGTCTCAAATGTGGAGGAAGTGCAGTATCGTCATCATCGTCGTCACTATCGGGAATGGCGTCACCACCGCGCTGACAGGTATCATCATAGGCACTATCACCGTCATCATCGCCGTTCGAACGCTGGTGCAATCATAGGCGGGCTTGCTGTGGGAGCTATCATTGGCGGGGCATTAGCAGCTCCGAGGCATTCTTATAGAGGAGGCCATGCCCAGTGGTGCGCAAATCGCTACCGGACATATCGTGCCTATGACAACACCTATGTCCCGCGGGTGGGTGTGCGTGCCTACTGCAGGTCTCCATACAACTGATTTGCCGGAGACCGGTTTGGTGCGGCCTGCCACAAGCAGGCCGCCGGTGATCAATAGAGCAATCGCGCGCGGATGGTTCCGGGAATTTCCCGTAATGCCTGGAGAACGTCGTTCGCGTGGTCGGATGTGCCTTCAGCTTCAATGACGACGTAACCCGTGTCGCCATGGGTCTGCAGGAATTCGCCGACGATATTCAATCCACGCGAGTAAAAGATCTCATTCAGTTGGATGAGAATGCCAGGACGGTTCTGATGCACATGCATGAAGCGCGTACCATTCGGTCGCTCGGGCAACTGAACCTGCGGAAAGTTGACGGCGCCCATTGTCGAGCCAATGTCGGAATACTCAATGAGTTTTCTGGAAACTTCTCCGCCAATGCGCTCCTGCGCCTCTTCTGTTGAGCCACCGATATGCGGTGTCAGGATAACGTTGTTCAAACCCTGCAAGGGTGTTTCGAAACGATCCTTGTTCGATGCGGGCTCTTTCGGGAACACGTCAACGGCAGCACCGGCGAGATGACCATCCTGGAGGACTTTCGCGAGCGCGTCGAGATCAACTACAGTGCCGCGTGAGTTGTTGATGAAGATGGCACCTTTCTTCATGCGGCGCAGTTCGGTTTCGGTGATCATGTTGTTGGTCGATGGCGTTTCAGGGACGTGCATCGACACATAATCAGAAATTTCGAGAAGCTCACCGAGCGAATCCATCGATTCAGAATTGCCACGGCGCAGTCTGTCGGAAAGATCGAAGTAGCGTACGACCATACCCATGCTTTCGGCCAGCGCGCTCAACTGCGAGCCGATATTGCCATAGCCGACAATCCCGAGCGTCTTGCCGCGTACTTCGCGGCTGCCGACAGCCGACTTTTCCCAACCACCCTGGTGGGCGGACGCCGAACGCGGGAATATCTGCCGTGTCAGCATGATGATTTCGCCGATCACAAGTTCTGCGACCGAGCGCGTGTTGGAATAGGGCGCGTTGAATACGGGGATACCGCGTCTCCGGGCGGCGTCGAGGTCAACCTGGTTCGTTCCGACAGAGAAACAACCAACGGCGATGAGCTTTTTGGCTGCGTCGAAGATTTCTTCTGTCAGTTGAGTGCGCGAACGAATGCCGATGATGTGAGCGTCGGCGATGTGGCGCTTTAACTCGTTGTCATCAAGGGCCTTCGGCAGATGTATGAGATTGGTGTAGCCGGACGCTGAAAAGTAATCCACGGCAGTCTGGCTAATGCCTTCGAGCAGAAGCACGGAAATTCGGTCACGCGGGAGGGAGAGTTGGGTTGTCATCGGTGTTCTTTCGATTTCCGGACTTAAGAGACGTTAGTGGTGTTTGTAAGTCGATACGGAGGATTAAAACAAGACATTGAGGCCACCAATAGGCTCAAACAGAATGAGGAGCAATTAAACAGGCGATAGGTAGCCCGAAAGTGGGGGATGAAGCTGCTGAACACAAAAGGGGTGGCGCGCAAAACGGCTATCACCAGGATACAGGACCCCGGTGGTTGCGAGCTCGAAGAGTCTACTTGAGACATATGGACCAAGGAGATATGAGCGTCCTATCAAGATTGGATACCTGCCCTTCCCGTTGAGAAAGAGGCATCCTCACCTTATTTGGAATTTACATGCCTCACCGGAAAACCTACGTGGCGTTCGCCTTTGCTTTTTTCCTGAGCATGTATTTCAGAACGTTCTTCGCGGTCGTGGGCCCTGAACTCTCGCGTGACCTCGCGCTCACCCCGGTTCAGTTCGGGCTGCTTTCCTCGGCATTTTTTGCAAGCTTCGCGATCTCGCAGGTCCCTGTCGGGTTGCTTTTCGATCGTTTCGGCTGTCGGCTGCCTGCAGCGGTGCTTGTTCTCTTGGGTTCAGTTGGCGCGGCACTGATGGCCGGCGCAACCTCATTTTTCCCGGCAGTGTTGGGCCATGGGCTTTTGGGTATCGGATGTGCGCCGGCCCTGATGTCGGTCTATTTTTATTTCGGTCAAACGCAGACCTGGCAAAAAGCCGCACGAACTGCGACGGGCATCGCCGCACTAGGGTCAATTGGCGCACTCGTCTCGACAACACCCCTCGAGATGGTTGTTTCCTCCTTTGGGTGGCGCAATGCTGTCGCGGTGTCGGCATGTTTCCTGGCAGTTGCAGCCGGGTTGGTCTGGATGTGGGTTCCCGCATTGACAAGAAGCCAGGACATCGGGCGCGATGCCTCGGATTCCATCAAAACAAACCCGATGTTCCTTGCTCTTCTGGCGCCGATTTTCCTCAGCGCGTCACTCGGGACCGTCTTCAGGAGCGCGTGGGCGTCACCCTACCTGCTCGACGTCGTGGAGCTTTCCTCTCAGGGCGCTGCAAATATCTTCGCCTTGATCAGCGTAGCAGGAACAGTCACGGGTTTTTTGCTGCCTTTCGCAATGCGACGCTGGAAGCCCGGATCTATTGTAGCGGTCTTCTATACCTGCGCGATCACACTCACGGCTGCTCTTGCAATCGGTCCGGCGCAAAGCCCGATCTCGGCGGCCGCGGCGCTCTCGATGCTTTATGCAATCGGCAATTGCCACACCATCGCTATGGCAGAAGCGCAGTCTCACATTGAAGCAAGAAGGCGAGGGGTTATTCTCGGATTGCTGAATGGTCTCGGCTTTGTCGGCGTTGCTCTGTTTTCGCCGCTCTTCGGCGTGATTGCGCGGGTCTTCGATCAGGAACCTGCATTCAGCATCATGTTTGGTGTCACCGCCTGCGCGCTGGTCGTGTCTCTCATCGCTTATTTGTTTCGTGGACGCGCAGTCCGGTCATAACCGGATGCCACAAGCAGCCACCACGGAGCCTGAGGAAGAATAGCTTATGAGACGCAAATTCAAGAAGACGTTGCCAAACTGCCCTGACCGCCTTTCACTCTGCATCGATCACGGATTATCGTCGTTGCCTTCTTGCTGGATCTCGCTTTTCGCCTTCCTGAATGAGAGCTTCATCCGCAGCCTCCAGTCCTTCTTCATCAGAAGTAACATGAAAGGTGGTTGCGCAGCAGTTTGGACGAGGCAATCTCGTTACAGTCGCGTGTTTTTCCGCGAGATTTGATGGCCATCGAGCGGGCGCCGGAGCTTTGGGTGAAGAGGCCATCCCCGAAAGAACCGCTTCTCATTTAAGCACGGCTTGCTGTTAACACCGGTCAGTCACCTCTCCCGACAAATAAGAAACCCTCCCAGAGGAGGGTTTCACGATTGGCAACGCAAACATTTAACAGCTTACGATCAAGAGATTGTTCGAGCTACAGGGCGCTTTGTCTCACGACGGTTATCTTGCCGATCGCTACAAGCGGTGTCACGTCGAGCGTTTCACCAGTATCGGCCAAGTCAAGGCTATAGTGGAATGCCCTGCCATCAGGGTGATCTACTGTTTCGTGGATTTTTTCTTTGCCGAAATAGGGGCCGGCAGGGATCGAAAAGCCAGAAGCTTCACAGTCTTCGACAGCTCGAAAACGTACGGGTGCACCTTCCATTTGTTCCTCCATGAGTTCACGCAAATGAAAAATATGCAGCGGGTACTGCCGAAATATGTTGCCTCGAAACAAACCGTGAGGCAACCGTGCCGGTGCACCCCTCAGAAATGACAGTCTCTGACTGCGTCCAAAGCGATGCATGGAAGCTCGCAGTCTCACATCTGGACGATCACGTTCAGGCTTCCATCTTTCTGTTTACCAGATAAGCAAGCGCGACTGCAGAACAAAAAGCATAAGGGCTCAAGAGCAAGATGTCTGCGTAGGATATCTCGAACAACATCGTCGCCGGCCAACCAAGAACAAAGACCCATGTGAAAACTGCGCCGCAAACAAGCAGCGTCGATGCTCTGAAAGGAGCGCCTGGTACCAGGTAATTCGTGACGATGACTGACGGAATACCAATCAACAAACAGCCTGGAATAGTACCAAAAAGGCTCATCAAAACCAGGAAAGCGTAAAGCAACACATCATACGCGTCTAGCGAGTATTCTGGGTCAGGATGCGTAGCAAAAAGGTACGCTAGCACTATAAGCGACCCGGCTACACTTCCAACCATCGCTGACAGAAGTGAGGCAGGAACCAAATTTCGCATATGGCTTAGCAAATATTCGCTCCTGCAACTCATTGACCGTCACCGCTCTAGAACGTGTCGTGACCCGTTGTGGTCTGCCTGCGAGCGAAATGCACGCTGTGAGCGGGGAGAGCAAGACGTTTTCAATGTTTATTTAGATCGGGACACCGCTCGGTGTTGCCGAGCTTGCTGGATCAGGAAGAGCGCGCCCGGCTTGCGGTGGAGGAGCATCACGCGATCGTTGAAGCTTTGTTGCGAAGGGACCGAGACGCGGCCGAGGATGCGGCTCGCGCTCATGTTCGGGCCTCGCAGAAACACAGGATGCTGATGCGTCTACGATCGCCCGAGCCCACGCGAGCCCCTGATGCCCAAATTGATTGCTAACAGAAACACCGTCAGCGTTTCGAGGCTGCATTGCTCGGTCTATTTGATGCTGAAGCCGAGACGGTGCAATGTTTGTTTGAGGTCTGCTCTGCCTTTCAAAGCTTCAGCGTTTTCGATGCGTTTCGCAATAGGGGCTGTCCAGCCATATTCGGGAAGTCCCTGCCTCTCCTGAAAAACCTTCATGACTTCGTCGTAGCTATCCAGGTCATGCTGTTCCGTGCCTGAATATGTTTCACGAAACAGTACCGAAGATTGCGGGAGGCGCGGTTTGACGTCGGTCTTTACTGCCGGATCGGGATAGCCGACCGAAAGACCAAATACGGCCACCACGTCGGCGGGAAGGGTTAGCTCGCGTGAGACATCTTCGGGTTTGTTGCGAATACCGCCCACATAACAGGAGCCCAGGCCGAGGGAGTCAATTACCGATACCGCATTTTGCGCTGCAAGGGCGGCGTCGATGACACCGATCAGGAAGCTCTCCAGATAATCCAGTCCCTCACCGTCGTTGCCCTGGCTGGTTGCGACATTGCGCAGCCGCTTCAGATCAACCAACCAGACGAGAAACAGAGGCGCTTGCTTGATGTGGGCATTCCCACCCGTGAAATCTGCCAGCCGCGCTTTGCGATCGTTGTCTTCGACTGCAACGACGCTCCAGGCCTGAAGATTGGATGACGTGGGAGCAGACTGGGCAGCCGCGACGAGAAGTTCAAGGCTCCCCTGTGGTAAAGGTCTAGGAAGATATGCGCGCGTCGTGCGGTGGTTCAGCAGCACGTCAATCGTGTCGTTCCAGAAGGGGGGAGAGAAATCAGCCTCCGTCCCATAACGGTTCGTGACCCGTTGTTTTTGTTGTTGTTGTAAATCGATTGTTCTTGCTGGGTCGAAAACGCTCATTTGAAAACCTGTGATTGGTAGAATTGGATAGGCCCCGACGAAGGTTGGGTATCATCAGTTTTTAATAATCGCCACCGGTGTCGAGGCCGAGGAATATCCTGCCCAATCGTGATTTCAGCGTGAAACAACATTCCTGGGATTTCTACAGCCTACCACCACAATGGATGTCATTCATCCATCACGCGTCAAAGGCTTTTCAGGAATTGGTGCGCGCCTTATCGAAGGGAATAACCGCCGTCGCTGAATAGCGTGCTGCCGGTCATGTTGGTGTTGTCCAGCAGGAAGAGCGCGGCATGTGCCTGCTCCTCTACGGTGGCGGGACGTTGCACGAGATTGAGCGTGCTCCAGATCGCGTATGCCGGCTCCCGTACATGGTCCGGACGGTTTCGCCATAGCTCGCTGTCTGTTGTTCCAGGAGAGAGGCAATTGACCCGGATTGGATTGAGTTCAACTGCCAGTCCACGAGCAAGCCCCTCCAGCGCGGAGTTGCAAGCGGCATAAGCCGGAGCGCCTATAGGCCGTGCCGAGGCGGCACCAGACATGAGAAGGACAGATGCATTCTCGGCGAGGCGCGGCAACGCGGCATGGACTGCCCAATATTGGCCCCAGAACTTCGCCTTGAAAAGTTGCTCACTGGTTTCGAGGTTGCCCTCGGAAAAAGAGCCCGTCTTATAAGTGGCGGCGGGGGTGAAAAGGCCAGCAAGCAGGGACGCTCCGGCAAAAAATCGGTTGAGGCTTTCTTTCTCGGTAATCTCCACCGTTTGGCCTGATGCCCCATCTCCTAGCGCCAACAGTGCATCGGCCAAGCGATGTTGGGAGCGACCTCCAATTAGGACACGATCTCCACGTTCTATCAGTTTCCGGGCGAGGGCGAATCCAATTCCGGACGTTCCCCCAATGATTGCGTAGGTTCTGTTTTTGCTCATGATTGCGATCATAAGCTGGGAACTACTATCCTCAATAACGGATAATTTTCGTTCGATTGCCGAATAAAATTCGCTAATGAGAGATATGCAGCATCAACACGGCGACGATATGGGTGTCTTTCTGTCTGTCTGCGAAACAGGTAGTTTCGCAGCCGGTTCGACGCGTCTAGGGCTTTCCGCTTCTGCAGTGGCAAAAGCAGTGGCGCGGCTGGAAGGACGGCTGGGCATAAGGCTGTTTCAACGTTCGACGCGCAGATTGAGCCTGACTGCCGAGGGCGTCGTCTATCGTGATGCCTGTCTCAACGCGCGACGAGAGATTGAACGCGCCGAGTTCGCAATTTCAAGCCTTTCCCAAGAGCCTTCTGGTGCATTGCACATCAGCCTGCCGCCGCTCTTTGGCGCCAGGATCGTAGCACCAGCGCTTTATAGCCTCTGTAGAAGATGGGCGAACCTTGATCTTAGAATTTCAACATCAACGATACCCAGTGACCTTTTGGATGGTAAAACCGATCTTGCCGTTAGAATTGGCGAGGTGGCAGACACGAACGGCTTGATGTCGCGTGCCCTCGGGAGCCAAAAGGTCGTACTATGCGCGTCTGCTGACTATTTTGCAGACCGGATGATCCCATACAGAATTGAAGATCTGGCCGAACACGCACTGATCGCCTCACCGGTGAACGGTAAAGCTGGCCCTTGGCAATTCCGTAACGCTGATGGGAATTTGCTCGCCTGGCACCCCAAAACCCGGCTTGTCCTTGAGGGTAGCTTGCTGACGCTTTCAGCCATCAAAGAGGGAGAAGGTCTTGGCCTCGTGCCGCGGTGGCTTGTACGAGATGATATCGCCAGCGGGCGATTGGTGTCGGTGCTAGATGACCGGATTGCGGGGCATTTGCCAATCCAGGCGCTCTGGCCGGCATCACCTGCGATGTTGCCGCGCTTGCGGGTGGCTATCGATGCGATTGTAGATGCGACCAAACCTTTGCTTGTCGATGGCGCGCTGCTTTGAGCCGAGAATGTACTCTTCGTTGGACCAAAGTCTTGTCGTCGCCGAGATACAGCCAAAGCGTAAAGTGGATGTAAGATACGGTTCAAGCCGGATGCTGCTGTACGCTTAATCCCCCGTCGATCGTTAGACACGTCGCGTTCATGAATGGGCACTCGTCGGAAACCATGAAAACTGCGGCCATGGCAATTTCCTGTGGGGTCGCGATACGACCGCCGGGATGTAACTTCATTGTCTCGGCTTTAGCAGCTTCGGGGTCGGGAAAGCCGTTCCAGTAGTCGATCACCTTCTGGGTGGAAACGTAACCCGGCGCGAGCGCGTTCACGCGTATTCCCTCGTGTGCATATTCAAGGCCCAATGACTTTGTCATCCCAAGCAGCGCGTGTTTGGCAAGTGGATAGGGAAATGTGTGAGCGATGATGGTGAAGGCGTGGGTCGATGCGATGTTCAGTATCACACCCTTTTTACGCGCAACCATGGCCGGCAGAACAGCGCGGCAGCAGTTCCAGGCACCTTTCAAATTAATGTCGAAGCAGCGATCCCAATCCTCATCCGTTGAGGAGAGCGGTTCGGAAAAAACATTGACGCCGGCGTTATTGATGAGAGCGTTGATTTCTCCAATTTCATCACCAGCGTCATTGACCGCGGCTTCAATCGAGGTGCGGTCGGTAATATCAGCGGTGCGATGTAGCAGTGGAG
Organism: Agrobacterium tumefaciens; assembly: GCA_025559845.1. Taxonomy (NCBI): domain Bacteria; kingdom Pseudomonadati; phylum Pseudomonadota; class Alphaproteobacteria; order Hyphomicrobiales; family Rhizobiaceae; genus Agrobacterium; species Agrobacterium tumefaciens. The sequence goes on along the minus strand of CP048470.1, from coordinate 769,054 downwards.
CGCCCTGGTCGCGCAGGCGAGAAGCCATGTCTTCGAGCAGATTATTGTCACGGTCAACCAATAGCAGGGAGGCGCCCTCGCGAGCGCACGCTTCGGCAATGGCAAGGCCGATCCCTTGCGCAGCGCCAGTGATCATGATGCGCTTGCCTATCAATCGTTCAACCATGATCATGTCTCCGAAACTGAATTGTCGTATGGGAATGGAGTGTTTCTGACTGCTTCAAAAGCGTTAGCCCACCCAAGCTTTCCATATGATGGGCATTGGGAAGGTGGGTCATAGGCTCAAGACAGAAGAAATCCTGCCTATCTGACGGCGCGTAAAGCATCAAGACGGCGTGCGCTGGTGTGGTTTCGATCAATGCCTCAAGCCGAAGTTCCGGCCATTCGATTGATGCCGTTCCTTCCCAGTTTCCAAATGCATTGTTGATAAAACGCTTTGGCAGTCCGGTACCGGTGCGAATGTCGAGATCGGACGGAAATTCCTCCTTGGAACCGGGTAAATGCCCCGCACGCTCGGACCAGTACTCGCCAGCGGATGCCTTAACACGCACCGAAGGCGTGCGGACAAAGAACGGATGCTGACCCAAGCCGAATGGCATGGTTTCAGCGGCTTTGTTGGAAACGGAGAGGTAGAGCGTGAGGGTGCCGTCGCTTACCGTGATCCGCTGTCTGGCTCGATAGTGATAAGCACTTTGCTCATCGGGAAGATGCTCGAACTCTAGCTCGATGCCTGCGTCATCGACCCCATCCACAGACCAGTTTTCAAGCCAGCCATCCCCGTGAACATAAAATGGGTCGGATGTGTTTGGCTGGAACGTGTACGTTTTTTTGCCGAACCGGAATTGATTGAACTCAACCCGGTTACCGAATGGGATAAGCGGAAAACTTGCCATGTCGTTGCTTGGGCCGCCGGCCCCAATCATCACAGGAATTCCAGCAAAAGTTACGGTCTGCAGGGATCCTCCCCGCCGTGATACGAGAACGGCGAGATCGCCGCTCTCGAGTTTATAAATTTCGGTGGCGCTCATCGACGTCCCGCTGCCGAAGACCTCAGATTGTCGAGCAAAACAGCGAGGAGAAGGATCAGGCCACGCACAACGTACTGATAGAAGGCCTGGATGTTGAGGAGGTTCATGACGTTTTCAGCGATACCCATGATAAGGACGCCGACGATAACGCCACTCATCGCCGCCCGGCCGCCTGCAAGCGAGACCCCGCCAAGTACGCAAGCAGAAATCACCGACAGTTCGAGACCCGTTGCTGCATTAGGCTGACCCGATGTGATGCGCGATGCAAGCAAGATACCGGCGACCGCGCAAACCAGACCCTGCAGCATGAAGATCCAGACCCGCATATTGACGACGTTCACGCCAGCCAGACGCGAGGCCTCCGGATTGCCGCCGATAGCAAGAGTATTCTTGCCGAACACGGTGCGGTTAAGGAGAAAACCGAAGATGATAAAGGTAGCGAGCATGACCCATATCGGTGTTGGGACGCCGAGAAATTTCGACAGGGCCAGCTGATAAAATCCGGGGTCGTTTATGCCTACGGCGCGTCCGTCCGACGAGATTAGTGCCAGACCCCGCACGATCTGCATAGTCGCGAGCGTTGTGATCAGGGCATTGATACGGAAACGGGCAATCACGAGCCCATTGATAAGCCCCACCGCACTGCCGCATGCGATCGCCGCCAGAATCCCAAGTGCGATCGAGCCGGTGGCGTTCGATGCCATGACGGCAACCATGCCGGAAAAGGCAACGGTTGATCCGACCGAGAGGTCGAAGTCTCTCGAGGCAAGGCAAAACATCATCGTGCATGCAACGATACCGATCGTCACAACCGACTGCAGCAGGCCCAGCATGTTGCGTTCGGTCAGAAAGTTCGGAACCGTCAGCGAAACAATGAGGAAAGCAACGGCAAAAAGAACGACGAGGCCCTGTTCACCCAGGAGAAGTTTTTTCAAAGACGTCATTGTTACTGGACCTGTTCGCTTGGAAGTTCGCTGGCGGAGGTGATATCGGGCAGGGCGGCAGCAAGAATGCGCCGCTCATCAAATTCTTCCCGTTTGAAATCGGCTGCGATACGCCCATGGCACATCACCATAATGCGATCGGTAATGCCCATGACCTCCGGCAACTCGCTGGAGATGACGACGATGGCCATTCCCTGTGAAGCGAGGTCGTAGAGGATTTCATAAATCTCGGATTTCGCTCCGACGTCTATGCCTCGGGTGGGTTCATCAATGATGAGCACTTTGACACCTTGCTCGGACAGCCAGCGGCCGAGGATGACCTTCTGCTGGTTTCCACCCGAGAGATTGATGATGTCCTGTTTTCGCGAAGGCGTGCGGACCCGGAGTTTGGCAATGAATGTTTCGGCGAGATCAGCCTCCTTCTTCGGCTGGATGAGGCCGAAGGGGGAAAAATGCCGGCGGGAGGAAATCGCCATATTTTCTTCGATAGAACGTCCTTGGACAATTCCGTCGAATTTTCGGTCTTCAGGGCACAGGACGAGGCCGGAACGGATCGAATGTGGCGGGCTATTTTCCGCCACCAGAGCGTCATCTACGCGCACTGTTCCTTTTGCACGGTCATCCGCGCCGTAAACAAGGCGCATGAGCTCACTGCGTCCGGCGCCGATCAGTCCGAAGAAGCCGAGGATTTCTCCTTGGCGCACAGAAAAGGCGGCGGGATGTGAAAGTTTGGGGCCTGCGATGTCCTCAATTTCAAGGCGGACCGGTCCGAAGTCACGGCCGCGCCAGCCCCAGATATTGGAAATCTCGCGTCCGACCATTTCCGCGATGATTTGGTCGCGCGTCACATGGTTCATGTCAGGATGGTGGGCTGCAAGCTTGCCGTCGCGCAGAACGGTCATGCTGTCACACAAGCGGAAGATTTCGTCCAGTCGATGCGAAACATAGAGAATGACAGTGCCCTGTGCACGCAGGCGGTCGATCAATGTGAAGAGAATTTCGCTTTCGCGCGATGAAAGCGATGATGTCGGCTCGTCCAGCGCAATGACGCTTGCATCCGCCATGATTGCCTTGGCGATTTCAACCATCTGCCGGGCGCCGATCGAAAGCGTCGCGACTTTGGCGGCAGGATCGACATCGATGCCGATTTCGTCGAGTTTCTGGCGAACGACATCGAGAAGTTTACGCCGATCGATCACGCCTGCCTTGCCGGGAAATCGGCCGAGCCAGAGATTTTCCGCGACTGTCAACTCGGGGACAAGCTGCAGTTCCTGGTGGATAACGATAACCCCGGCGTCGAACGCGTCCCGTACGGAGTGGTAGTGCTGAACCTCGCCGTCGATGACGATTTGACCTGTGTCGGCTGACTGGTCGCCGGACAGCAGGCGGATCAACGTTGATTTGCCCGCGCCATTTTCGCCCATAAGGCCATGCACGGCACCTTTACGGACACCGAACGAAATGCCTGACAACGCCTGAACGCCGGGGTAGCCCTTTGATATCGCTTTGAATTCGAGAAAGTCTTGCATGAATGCACTCCGGCAGGAAGGCTGGCGGCACGAAAAAGGTCGCCAGCTTCATAACTTCGGAAGGAAAGATTATTCGATGCCGAGGTCTTTGCGCACGGACTGATAGTCATCGCGCTTGGCGAGCTGACCTGCTGTGAGGATCAGCTTTTCCGGTTCGGTTCCGTTGGCAATCCACTCGTACATGTTGAGTGCGGTCTCATAGCCATGACGCTTAGGAGAGATGATAACCGTGCCGAAGAAGCCGGTTGCAGCGGGCTTCTTGAATTCGTTGATGGCCGACTCCGCGCCGCCAATCCCGATCCCGATAACACCATCGGCAGCAATACCAACACTTTCGGTCGCGCGAACCGCACCAAGAACGGCCTCGTCATTGAGGCCGACAGCGACCCAGTGCTTGATGCCTGCATTCTTGTTGAGAACGATCGTCGCAGCGTTTAGTGCTGCTTCGGTGTCGGTCTTAGCCTGCGGTGCATCGAAGATATTGGCGTCAGCGAAACCGGCGGCCTTCAGAACGGAAACAGCGCCACCGACGCGATCAACCGCTGTTGGCAACTGTTCGTAGGAGACCCGAATGACGCCGACGTCAGCGATATTCCAGCTACGGTTCTTGACTTCGGCAACAATAGCCTCGCCAACGGCCTCACCGATCTTGGTCGCGGAGATGCCCATGTGTGGCACGTCTTCGATAGGGCTGCCATCAGCATTCACAAGGCGATCGTCAACAGTCATGAGCTTGAGGTCATTAGCCGCAGCTTTTGCAACAATGCCGGGGCCAAGTTTCACATCGGGTGTGCAGATGATGAAGCCCTGCGCTCCCTGGGCGCCAAGGTTGTCGATCGCCGACTGAACCTTCTCGCCATCCTCAGCGCCAATCTTGACGAGGGTGAAGCCTTTTTCCTTGGCAGCGACTTCCGCGAACTTCCATTCGTCCTGGAACCACGGTTCTTCCGCCTGCTTGACGACGAAGCCGATCTTGACGTCGGCCGCGAATACGGAGGTGGCCGCGATAACGGCGACAGTGCCAGCCAGGATGGCTGTCTTGAAAATGCCCATTGTCTCTCTCCCTGATCTTCTGCTGATGCAGTGCAACGAGGTTTAGTGTCTTTCATCATATTCGTCAATTGCATTTGTATGATGAATAAAATATCAGTGTATGACTTTGACGCTTGGGCAGGTATTGTCGCGTTTGAGTGCAAATTGGTCTAATGATCGACCGCAGGGCGACGCGTTCGGGATGGAGTATTGAAGTGATTGAGCGAGAAGGTGTTTCCGCAGATGCCGTTCAAAAACGCCCGCGTGTCCAAAAAAATGTGACGCGTTCCATAGCTAGCGACATTTTTGCAGATGTCTTTCCCCCGGGGTCATTGCTGCCGACCGAAAGCGAGCTTTGCATTCGCTACGGCGTGAGCCGTACGGTGATCCGTGAGTCACTGAAAATCCTTGAATCCAAGGGGCTTGTCCGTGGCCGCTCTCGTGTCGGCACGTCGGTGTGCGATAAGGAAGAGTGGAACATTCTCGATCAGCAGATGCTTGAATGGATCGGCCCGCGGATCGTTGAAATGGATCTTCTTCAATGTGTTCTGGATGCACGGCGTGCAATCGAGCCGTTTGCAGCGGAGTTGGCGGCGCAGCGCGCAGGCGTTCAGGAAATCGCGGCAATCGAGGCTGCATGGCAGGCAATGTGTGACGCTGAAGGTGATGTCGAGAAATTCACCAAGGCCGATGTCGCGTTTCATACCGGTGTCTTGAAAGCCAGTCGTAACCAGGTGTTCATGCAGCTCTCAAGCATCATCAGCGCGGCACTGGAGTTTTCTTTGCATGCCTCCAACGAGGCTGTCGATACACGCGGCGAAGCACTTGATGTGCATCATGCCTTGATAGAGGCCCTGCGCATGCGTGACGCGAAAGCGGCGAGACACTGTTCGCAGCGCATGCTGGATATTGCCGCCCGCGATCTTGCCATCGCCATGCAGAAATATCCCGCAAGCGCCCTCTAAAATCCGGCGGCTCCAGTCGCCATCATCTGAGACAGAGTGAAGCAATGAAGATAACCAAGCTGACCACCTACATCGTCCCGCCGCGCTGGATGTTCCTGAAGATCGAAACCGACGAAGGTATCGTTGGCTGGGGAGAGCCGGTCGTGGAAGGCCGCGCGTTGACCGTGGAAGCGGCTGTGCATGAGCTTGCAGATTACATCATCGGCAAAGATCCCATGATGATCGAAGACCATTGGCAGGTCATGTATCGTGCGGGATTTTATCGCGGCGGCGCGATCCACATGTCCGCTCTTGCCGGCATCGACCAGGCGCTTTGGGATATCAAAGGCAAGGCGCTTGGCCAGCCAGTCCACTCCCTCTTAGGGGGGCAAGTACGCGACAAGATCAAGGTCTATTCCTGGATCGGCGGCGATCGTCCCTCAGATGTGGCAAAAAATGCCCGTGACGTTGTGGCTCGTGGCTTCAAGGCAATCAAGCTCAACGGTTGCGAGGAAATGCAGATCGTTGATACCTGGGAGAAGGTTGAAAAAGCCGTTGAAACCATCGCGACCATCCGCGAGGCAATCGGCCCGCACGTCGGCATAGGCGTCGATTTCCACGGTCGCGTCCACCGCCCGATGGCAAAGGTTCTAGCCAAGGAGTTGCAGCCCTACAACCTTCTCTTCATCGAAGAGCCGGTGCTGTCGGAAAATCGCGAAGCTCTGAAGGAGATCGCAAACCATTGCTCGACACCGATTGCACTCGGCGAGCGACTTTATTCTCGCTGGGACTTCAAGCAGGTTCTGTCAGACGGCTACGTTGACATTCTCCAGCCGGATCTGTCTCATGCAGGTGGTATTACGGAGTGCCGCAAGATTGCAACCATGGCAGAGGCCTATGATGTCGCACTTGCTCCTCATTGCCCACTCGGCCCAATCGCTTTGGCGGCATGCCTGCAGGTGGATGCTGTCAGTTACAACGCCTTCATCCAGGAGCAAAGCCTCGGAATTCACTACAACAAGTCGAACGATATTCTGGACTACATCTCCAACAAGGAAGTCTTTCACTATGCGGATGGCTTCGTGTCCATCCCCCAGGGGCCGGGTCTCGGCGTCGAGGTTGATGAAGCCTACGTGATCGAGCGTGCCAAGGAAGGACATCGCTGGCGAAATCCAGTCTGGCGTCACGAAGACGGAAGCGTTGCTGAGTGGTAACGTCCATTACGTCATAGCCAGCTTTGCAGCGAGCGTTCTAGTGCAAGCTCGCCGTCACGCTGCCTGGCCGGCTCGACCACAATCTAAGCCACAGGGTGAACAAGCGTTCACCCTGTGGCTTACTCTTCGGTACCGCATATTCGGAAATCAGCCGATCGACCGTTTCAGCCTCATTGGAGGCGAAGGTCTCCCACTCGCGCAACGATGCACTTCCTTAACTCGCGGACAAAACTCTGTGGAATGGTAGGCGCAATAACGCGCTTGAGGCAGCGGTTAAGACATGTCAATCAAACGATAGATCAGTAAGTCCGTGGCTTCAACAGCCAGGCGAACTCCGTGAAGATCCGTAAAGAAGCCTTGCCAGCTCATCGAACGACTGGAGTATTCCAAGCAGTTCGTTGAGCGAATAGAAGGCTGGCCTCGGATAAGGTGGGACGTGTTTTGCCGTGCCGGCAAATTCCGTCAACTCCTTGCTGAGAATTGCGAACGAGCTCTCATGTCGCGTGCCATTTGTCTCGATGCTGAAGTGAGTTTCAACAATGCTGCGGCCCTGAATTATGAAATTCAGCGATAGACCTTCTGGCAGGGACAGATGACGGTACACGGATCCCGGTCCACGGAGTTTTTCTAGAGGGATGATATCAGCCGTTGCCGCGAGAAGATTTTTTGAGGGCAATGCAATGGAGGGTTCCTCCGGCCGCAGTGGATAACCCGCACACAGTTTGTAGTAAAACGTGTGAATTCCGGACCGGCTGGCGGCTGCTAATAATGAAGACTGCTGCATAGCCTCGGTTCTACCATCAACGAACTTATGACGACAAGATATCGAGGTCGTTGAGCACCACCTGGGCCAAGTTTGATCGACCGCAGATCACGACCGTCGGTAAAATCATGCAAGCTTCGTAGAGTTTCGTCCCGAGTTTTTTGCATCATAGAGTGCGTTGTCGGCCCGTATCAGAAGTTCTTTCCGGCTCCCATGACGGTACTCCGCAATCCCAGCCGAAAACGTCACGTGAAGCTTTTCAGATGTGAAGGTTTTAGCCTCGAAAACACGTCGAAGATGGTCAATCCGATCATTTGCCGTGCCGACATCACAACAAGAAACTCTTCTTCGCCATAGCGAACTGCGAAGTCGCAAAGTGTCAGTTGAGCCGTGCTCTGTGCGATTGAGACCGCGCACGCGGTCACTTTATCCCTTCAGTACAAGTGATCGTGACCGCAACGGTGGAGACGCCCGCCAAGGCAGCTTCGTGGCGAAGAGATCGAGCACGCTCGAAAAGGATGACCCCAACTCGGGTATCGAGGTGGTTGAACATTGTTTCAGACAAATTATAAAATCAGAGCGTTTTTTTGGAAGCGTCGATATCGTCCGCCACGTTTACAATCGCCTTCGCAATCTCCCATTTGAGGTCAAGAGTTTCATACGTTCCAGAGATCAATTGGACACATTCATTGCAGCTCGCAAGGTATCGTTGATGCGCTCTTGCCAACCCGGACCGTCCGCCTGAAAATGCGCGAGGACATCGCTGTCGATCTTCAACGATACAAGCTCCTTGGTGTTAGGGATTGCAGGCCGTTCAACGGCCGGCGCTGCGACCTTCTTCATCGGCTTGAACAGCATCTCCGCTGCGTCTTTCGGATTGGACGGTCGTCGGGTTGTTGCCATGGTCATATCCTTTTGTGTTTAGCGCTTGGCAGCGCACCTAGTCAGTTTAAGTTTGCAGGCTGTATGTCCAAAAAGCGGTGGTAGCCATATGCGTAGTGGGCGGCCGAAAGAACGCAATGCTGCTGATAAAGTGGTCAGCCGCCCGCAAATCATTAGAGACCGGATGTTGCGAAGTTAAATTCCACAAGAATAATTCGAGCGAACACGTCTCAGCAAAAGCCATTCAGCTTGAGTATTCTGTATGCTCCAATCGCTGCACGAAGTTCATCCTCAGAATTTCGATCTCCGTCATTGGCGTCTGGATGGTGCATCTTGAGCCGTTCCTTGTAACGGCTCTTGATCTCGTCAGCTGAAGCGCGAGGTGAAAGTCCAAGTGTTTCAAAAGCCTTGGCTTCGAGTGGCTTAAGTTTTCGTTCCTGCTGACCGGACTTCGTCTGTCCAGGCGTGCCTGCCTTGCGAGCATTAATTGTTTTTGCCGAGCCGGATCGCTCGGTCGAGGGTATCGGGATTTCCTTTGCGTCCTCAACGCGGGTTCCGAACGTGCGGCGAGAGCCGGTCGTCGCCTCTTTTTGATAACGGGCGACGTCGGCATTCGTTGCTGCTGACGTGTAGCTGTATCCCTTGTTGTAGTCCTTCACATGTTCCAGACAGAATAGAAGGTAGAGCCCTTCAGCGCCAGCACCCACGGGCGCTCGGTGGGTGCCACTTTTTTCGCACCCGTCCCACTGACATCGAGGACCTGAACCCGCGCTGGCCGACGCGGGTTGTTTACGAGCGGACCGAAGGCCTACGAATATTTTGGAATCATGCGTCATCGCTACTTTATGGACGCTGCGGGTCACTTGAGCAACGCTGAGATGGCCTCACATTTGATGTTAGGCATTGAGATTGCGCACTCTCTCCTCTCTGGCATCAGGAATGACCCCGTTGACGTTCCTTTTAAGCAATCGAAATCATTGGCATGTCGCACATCGAAATAGAATGAACGACCAGTTCCACAGGCTGGCCGGATAATTCCGGCCAGCAAAGCGTATCTGCGCGGATCAGTCGGCCTTGTAGACCAGCTTGCGGTCTTCGAGCGCCGGCAGGAACTGGCGGGTGAAGATCTGTTCGGGGTTTGGCTTGGACGGCAGCTGGTAGCCTTCGGCGACGATGTCGATCGAGCGGGCGAGGCGGGCATCGTCGACGTCACCCAGGCCGAGCTTGTCGACCTCAGGCGAGACGATAAGGTTCTCGTAGGAGAATTTCATGCGCGCCAGTTCGAGCTCTTCCTTTGCCAGATTGTCATAGGCCATCACGGCGCCGATACCGGCCTTGGAATTCCCGGCTATCTCCTTGGCGGCCTTGTTCACGGCGCGCACCAGTCCTGCCACCGCCTTCGGGTTTTCCTTGACGAGCTTCTGCGACACCATCATGCCGTTGGCATAGAGGTCTAGGCCGTAATCGCCGAAGGAAAGCCAGTTATAGTCCTTGGCCGGGTCCTGGCGGTTGTTGATCAGGTTAAACCAGCTGGTGATGTTGAAGACGAGGGCGCCGTCGATATCGCCTTTGATCAGCATCGGCTCCTGCAGGTTCGGTCCCATGTTCTCGATTGCGACCTTGGTCATGTCGACATTGTTGATCGAACCGAGCACGGTGACGAGGCGGGTCGTTGGCGTGCCCTGCGCGCCGCCAAGTTTCTTGCCTTCCAGATCGGCCGGCGTGGTGATGTTGGTCTCTTTCTTGCTGACGATGGCAAATGGCGGCTTGCTCCACAGCTGGTAGACCATCACCGGCACTTCGTTGGGCCTCGTGGCGGCATTCTGGATGATGGCGTTGATGTCGCCGAAGCCGGCATCGTAGGCGCCCGACATGATGCGGGTAACGGTGGCGGCCGAGCCCTCGCCCTGGTCGATTGTGACGTTAAGGCCTTCTTCCTTGAAGTAGCCCTTCTGCATGGCGAGCAGGAAGGGGGCGTCCGAGCCTTGCGTCTTCCAGCCGAGGGTGAACTTGATATCCGTATCAGCAATGGCGGTACCGCCGAGGCAAAGGCTCAGCGCAAGAGTCGAGATCAGTTTCTTCAGCATGTCTGGCTCCGTTGGGTTTGGGTAGATGTTCAGGCGGCAGTGAAATCCTGACGGCGGGTGGCCCAGCCGGTAACGCGTGTCTCGATCAGCGAGAAGGCGACGTAGAGAGCTACGCCCAGCAGGGCGAGGATGAAGAGGCCGGCAAAGACCAGCGGCACATCGAAATTGGACGAGGCCGACATCATCACGTTGCCAATGCCGCGATTGGATGCGACGGTTTCCGACAGGACGGAGCCGACAAAGGCGAAGGTGACGGCGATCTTCAGCGAGGCAAAGAAGAAGGGCATGGTGCGCGGCAGGCCGACATTCCAGAGGATATCGAGCTTGCTGGCGCCAAGCGATTTCAGCACGTCCTCCAGTTCCGGCTCGGTCGTCGCAAGACCGGTGGCGATGTTGACGACGATCGGGAAGAAGCACATGGCAAGCGCCGTCAGAATGGCCGGCACCGAGCCGGAGCCGAACCAGAGGACGAAGATCGGCACGACTGCGACTTTGGGGATCGACGAGAAGCCGATCAGCAGCGGATAAGCCGTATCATAGGCCGTGCGTGACACGCCGATCGCCGCGCCGATCACGACGCCGACGGCAACGCCCAGCACAAAGCCGACCATCGTCGTCCAGAGCGTCTGCATGATATGCGGCACGAGGATCGGGAAGCGATCGACCAGCGTTTCGAAGACCTGGCTCGGGCGGGGCAGGACGAGATCGGACACCTGCAGCGCTAAGCAGAGGATTTCCCACAGTCCGAAAAAGGCGACGATGAGGGCGGCGGCCCAGAAGCGGCGGCGCAATTCGTAGCTCATGGTCAGGCTCCCTGGATTGCGGTGTCGGAACGGGCATCGATGATGAGTTCGCGAAGACGCTGGTTGAGTGCAACAAAATCTTGCTCGAAGGTCATCTCTACGGTGCGGGGGCGCGGAAAATTGACGGGACTGTCATCGATGATGCGGCCGGGTCTCGCACTCATGACGCAGATGCGCGAGGCGAGAAAGCCTGCCTCCTTCAGATCATGAGTGATGAGTAGCACTGTCGGGCGGCGCTTCATCCAGAGTGACTGCATCGTGCCCCAAAGTTCTTCGCGGGTGAACTGGTCGAGCGCGCCAAACGGCTCGTCGAGCAGGAGCAGGCTCGGTTCGTGGACGAGGGCACGGCAGAGATTGGCACGCTGGAGCATGCCGCCGGAAAGTTGCCACGGGTAATGGTTGGCGAATTTGTCGAGCCCGACATCGGTCAGCAGTGCGCGAACCCGGTCGCGGAATTCGCCGTTCTTTTTGGCCCGATACTCAGACCGGAAGGGCTTTACGATTTTCAGCGGCAACATGACATTGCGCTCGATTGTCAACCAGGGAAGCATGGTCGGGTTCTGGAAGGCCATGCCGATGCGCAGCGCCTTGGCGCTGACTTCCCGCCCACCGACGATGACCGCACCCTTGGTCGGCTGCAGCAGGCCGGCGGTGAGCCGCATGATGGTCGACTTGCCGCAGCCAGACGGGCCGACAAGCGCCACGAATTCCCCATCGGCAATGCGCAGGCTGGTTTCTTGCAGCGCGACGACGGCCTTTTCCTGCCGGCCGAAAGAGACGGCCGCTTGGGATAGCTCCACGGCAAGAGGAGCGGATGTCGTCGGTTGAGGAACAATCAGCATAAGGTCACCATCAAAAGCGTTTCAGAAAAGTGCATGCAATGAGCGTGCCATTTTGCATGCGTGCGGAATCGATGGATTTTACGAGCGAGAATTCACCTACTAAAGTGAATGCAATAAGTGCATGCATTAGTTTTGGGCAAGTTCGGCTTCAGTTGCATTCAAATGCGGCACTGCACCGAGTTGATCTTTGCTGTCACCTCGCTTATCGAGTTGTCAGAAGCAGAGGGTTCGTGATGACGGGCAAAAAGAGTTCGGCAAGAAGTGAAGGGGATCGTGTCGCAGCGATCTGTACGGCTTTGCGCCGCGCCATTATCGAGCGGGCGCTGCAGCCGGGTGACAGACTGCCGGAGGACTCGCTCGGCGAGCGCTTCGGCGTCAGTCGCACTATTGCCCGACATGCGCTCGGTCAGCTGGCGGCGGAAGGCCTCGTCGACCTGCGGCGCAACCGCATTGCGGTTGTCGCCACGCCCTCCTTCGAGGACGCGCGGGATATTTTCGATATCCGCCTTGACCTGGAAAAGCAGGTGGTGAGGCGTCTTGCCGGCAGGCTGACAGATGCGCAGGTGAAGCAGTTGAGGGGGATCGTCGATGCAGAGCATGATGCGCGACACGGATCCGAGGGCACTTCGATCCGGCTTGCTACCGATTTTCACGTGCTTCTGGCGGAGATGACCGGCAAGCCGATCCTGATACGCTACGTCACGGAAATATGCTATCGCGCCGGCCTCTCCCTTGCCGCCTTCGGGCGACCTCATTCTTCAGACTGCGCTGTGAGTGAGCATCTTGAGTTGATCGAGGCGATCCGCACCGGACCGGTGGAAAAGGCGGAGGCGATGATGGCGGAGCATCTGGAGGCGGTCGCCTCAAGGGCATTGCTGCAAAGTTCCGGTGCCAAGCCACGCGATCTGATGGATATTCTGGCACCCTACGCGGACTAACGGGACCTGACGGGGCCCCGGAAGGGTCTAGTATTCATTCGGCACCGTCGTTGCACACGTCGGTATCGATGATCAGGCCATCGCGCACCGCTAACCGGTCGATAGCGGTGTTGTCGAAGGGCGTTCCGTCCGGCCATTCACCATCGAGATAGCCGAGCCTATAGAGGATGGTTTCGGTTTCATCCGGCACGCCATCGTAACGTTCGTTCCGCTTCGTCACCATTTGTAACGGGCGGCATTGAAGCTAGTCGGACAGCTCGGCGTAGTGAAGACTCGGTTGTCGGTGAAGCGCCAGTTGAAGCGGGAGTGAAATAGGTGGCGGCGCGAACCGGATCAGGGCCCATGAAAGCCGCGAGATAGTCCTTCTCCGCCTGCAGACCATCCACTGTCGTTTCAAGCATCGAAATCTTCAAGAGTGTTGCGAATGGCGTGCCAGAAGTGCATACAAAAATAGTTACGCACTTACCCTTCGAGTTGCAGCACGTGATTTCAAGAATCTTTCGATCTCGTACGGCGCGACGCGCAAATGAGGGGACATGCCGCGCCGCAGGATATGGGCATCATCGATGGCCGCATCGCCGCCAAGATGGGGCGCGAGGGGGGGAGGAGTCCTTTCCTAATTGACTTCAGCCCATCGATCCGACCTTCCGCGCCGTGCCTCTCCGTTACATGGATTCCTTGATCAGTGATCCGGTGCGCACGATCTTGCTGCATGGACCAGATGTCTCGGTCGTGGTACCCGAAAGGGCATGCGCGCTCCCGCAGATTGATGATTGCGATAACAACAGGTGTGAGTTCGATCGGGTGGCCAGTTTACGCATGGAGGATTGGACTATCTAATTTGGGAAGATTTCCATGGCCGTGAGCTACCGGAGAAAAGCAAGGTGTATTCAAACTGTCGATGGAAACAGTCCTGCAGCCTCGGCTCGGGCTGATATCAACTGGATGATTTCCTTGATCTTGGGCTTGGATCGGCCTTCCGGTAAAACGTAAAATCCCATTAAAGCGCGGCGACCGCCCCCTGATTGGATGATCTTCACCTCTCGCAGGCCTTTCTCTACAAAGTAGTCTCTTAGCACATCGCTGTGTATTAGCACCGAGTTTGTATTGAGCGCGAAGTCGATGCATGCGTCCATCGAGTTGCATGCGAACGCATGACCAATGCCATCGATATCCCGCTTACCCGATCCTGAGACGAGGCGTTTTTGTCGGGCTTCCATCGGATTCGCCATTGTCGTTGGATAGCCGCGTATCTCGTCTACCGAATGGGTTCGTTCAAGAAGTGGGTGCCCGTCGCGGACGAAATACCCGTCGGTCGCTCGCCCCAGGGGAATGAAGTCAACCGCGAGCCCTGGTTTCAACTGGTCGATCCGATGCCCCATGAACAGGGAAATATCGCCAGCGACCAATTGGTCCATGCAGCGCATCGTGTTGCCGATGCTGACATTGATCGGCGCTGCCGGGTGCATGTTGAAGTGTTCGATCACAAAATCCTTCAAAAGCAGGATCCAGGTCGAATAACCCGTGCCTATGCTGATGCCTTCTTCCAGCTCTGCTTTCTGCCGGGCAATCGTGTTAAGGGCATTCGTGTGAAGACGCTTCATAAAGATAGTGCTGTTGTAGAGCGTTTCCCCATAGGGCGTCAGCTGGACGCCGCGCACCGAGCGGTGAAAGAGCTCCACCCCCAATGACGTTTCCAGCCGCTTGATGTTGTAGCTCAGCGCCGGTTGGGAGATGTGCAGTATTTCCGCTGCCGCCATAAATGATCCAGCTTCGGCAACCGCCGCGAATTGCTCCAGTGCCTTGTCCATATTCGCCTCCCGTCTTCATAAAGAAATTCTATGATTGGGCGGAAATATTCTATTTGTCCATATGTCTTGTGACGTCTAGTCTTCGCCAAGAAAGCGCACTCGGGGAGGAGTCAGCGGACATCGAAAAACAATGAGCCAACCGGATTTTCACCGGTGAAGCTGGCCCGTAGCATCCTCGGATGCATGTCAGTAGCAGTAACGGGCGGGACCGGTGATCGGTGAGTAACGTGTCGAGACTGCCGGATATCTCGGTGACATCGCAATTGTGCATGTGTTTCCGACGTTCCAGCGAGATCAATGTCACCCTCAGGCCAGTCGTCCTGCCGGTCAAATGATCGAGCCGCACTCGGAGATTGCCGGCTATTCGATTCCGGAGGGTGCGTTTGGCCACAGTAGCGCGAAGCGTCCTTCTCAAGAGATGATTAGAAACACATGTATGCGCCGGACCGGCATCATCAATCGGAACGGTTTGGCGTGAAAGGAAGAGGAGATAGTCCATGGCCAAGAAAAAGTACGTGCTGGTTGGCACAGGCGCACGCGCCCGCATGTTTTACGAAGCCATTGCTCGCGATTATAGTGAGAATAGTGAACTGGCAGCGCTCTGCGATACCAACCAGACCCGCATGGATTACACCAACAGGGTCCTGGTTGAGGAATTCGGCCTCAGCCAGTTGCCGACATACAAGGCTGAGGATTTTGGCCGTATGCTTGATGAGACGGGTGCCGATGTCGTGATCGTCACCTCGATCGACCGTACCCACCACATCTACATCATTGCAGCATTGGAGGCTGGCCGCGACGTCATCACCGAGAAACCGATGACGACGGATGTGGTCAAATGCCAGCAGATCATCGATACGGCGAAGCGGACGGGTCGCTCAGTCCGCGTCACGTTCAATTACCGTTATGCCCCGCATAATGCGGCGGTCCATGAGCTCATCGCTTCAGGCGGCATCGGTGACGTGTATTCCGTGCATTTTGAGTGGTTGCTCGATACCAAGCACGGAGCCGACTATTTTCGTCGCTGGCATCGTGACAAGCGCAACAGCGGCGGGCTTATGGTCCACAAGTCCACCCACCATTTCGATCTCGTCAATTTCTGGCTGCAAAGCCAACCGCAGACGGTCTTCGGTATGGGCGATCTGCGCTTCTATGGCCGCGCCAATGCCGAGGAGCGCGGCCTGTTCACACCCTATACCCGCACCACCAAGGTTGCAGCTGCGAAAACCGATCCCTTCGCCATCGACCTGACCGAAAGCCCGGTCCAGAAAGCACTCTATTGGGATGCCGAACATGAGGACGGTTACCAGCGTGACCAGAACGTCTTTGGCGACGGTATCAGCATCGAAGACACGATGCAGGTCATGGTGCGCTACAGGAACCGTGCGGTAATGACCTATTCGCTTAACACCTATGCGCCCTGGGAAGGATTCAACGTCGCCTTCAATGGCTCGAAAGGACGAATCGAGCTCATGGTTCGCGAAACCTCCTACATTAATGCCGGCGGCGCTTCAGAGAATGAAGGCGAGGCAAAGGGTATCCAGCTCTATCATTTCCCGCTGCATGGCGAACCGCGTGTCGTACCGGTGCTGATGGAGGAGGGCGGTCACGGCGGCGGCGACAGGCGCATGCTCGCGGATATTTTTGGCGGCTCGAACTCGGGCAGCGCCTTCGCTGCAGATTTTCGTGACGGTGCCATGTCGATCCTGACTGGCCTTGCTGCCAACCGCTCTTTCCAGACGGGCCTGCCGGTCGAAGTCGCCGACATGGTTGATCTCTGACCCGTCATCAGACGCGCGTGCAAAGCTGGAAAAGGAGACAGCGATGAATCAGTTGGTTGATGATCGTCTGCTTTCCACCGAAACATCGTCGCAGTGCGTGGCGCACGCCTTTGTGAAGGGGTGCGCAAACGACCTTTCCCCGCTTCTAAGTGACATACGACCCTCTGGCTCGGGAACGAGCCTGCCTTCCCACAAGGGGCCTCAATGTGCCGCGCAAAGCGGACCGTTCGAGATTGATGGACGCAGTTTCAGGAAATCTATGCCGCCAATTACCCTGGCATTGCTGATTCCCTGTAAAGAAAGGGGCCGGCATTCGCCGGCCCCTCGGATAACATCAGCCGACGTAACCAAATGCGACGGCGGGTTCTGCTGCGGTCTCAACCCAGATGCTCTTTGTCTGGGTATAGGCCATCAGTGCATCCTTGCCGCTGGAGCGGCCATATCCGCTCTTTCCGAAGCCGCCGAACGGCGACATGACGCTGATGGTCTTGTACCCGTTGATCCAGAAAGTTCCGGCCCGTACCTGTGACGCCACACGATGGGCGCGTGCAACATTCTGCGTCCAGACGGCCCCGGCAAGACCGTAAGGATTGTCGTTGGCAAGCGCAATCGCTTCCTCTTCCGTGTCGAATGGCGTAACGCCGACAACAGGCCCAAATACCTCTTCCTTCGAAAGGGTGGCTGTCGGAGAGACGTTGTCGAGAATGGTTGGGGAGAAATAGAAGCCGCCAGTTCCTTCCAGCGCCTCAGGCCGACCACCGCCAGCGGCGAGCGTTGCACCTTCGCTTACGCCTTGCTGTACCATCTCCGTGATCTTGGTCCACTGGCGAAGATTGTTGATCGGGCCGACCTGCGTTGTGTCCTCGAACGGATTGCCGACCGGGATGTTGTTGGCGGCAAAGGCATAGCGCTCCACGAATTTTTGGTGGATTGAGCGATGAACGAGGAGACGCGAACCGGCAACGCAACTCTGGCCGGCGCCACCGAAGATTGCTGATTGGGCGCCAAGAATGGCGCGCTCGATATCCGCATCGTCGAAGACGATGTTTGCTGATTTGCCGCCGAGTTCGAGAATGCAGGGAACTACACTTCTTGCCGCCGTTGCTGCGATCAGCGATCCGGCATAGGCAGAACCGACAAACACTACAAGGCCGGTTTTCGGATGCATGATGGCAGCCTGGCCCGCAGTGGTTCCCTGGCCGGCGATCACGTTGACAAGTCCGCGCGGCGCACCAGCGCGTTCGCAGAGGAGACCAAGGATCAGCGTGCTGAGGGGTGTGAGTTCAGACGGTTTTATGACAACGCCGTTGCCTGCGCAAATTGCCGGAGCGATCTGCCATCCGCCGGTGAAAAGCGGGGCATTCCATGGTGTTATCTGCACCACAACGCCGATCGGCTCGTTGCGCGTGTAGTTGAGATGCGAGGTCGGCACTGGAATGACATCACCGTGAAGCTTGTCGCACCATCCGGCGTAATATTCGAACATTTCCGCGACCTTGACTACCTCACCGCGGATATCGCGGATGGGGCGGCCGGCTGAACGGCTCTCGATTTCGGCAATCGCGGCGGCGTTGTCACGGATTTGGCGGCCGATTTCGAACATGATGCGGCCGCGAGCCGAAGCGGTGATCTTCATCCATGCGCGCTGTGCTATGGCGGCGGCATCCATGGCCGCATCGATAACGGATTGATCGGCATCCTTGAAGGTTGCGAAGGCTTTACCCGAGGAGGGATCTGTGAGGGTGAGTGTTTCTCCTCCTCCAAAAACAATCTCGCCATTGACGAGGCTACCGATTTCCTCGGTGCTGAAAAAGCCTTTGAGAAGTTCACGAACACGCGGACCCTGATCGAGGATGATTTCGTTCTTGCTCATAATCTGCAGTCCTTTAGTGCGAAGCTGGTTTGAAAGCACCCATGCGGGTGAAGTCGTCGCCGTCCTTGAGGTCGGTGGAGCCGGCCCAGAGCTTGGCCACGAGGTCGGCCATTGGAAGTTCAGCGCCCGTGCGCTGTGCCAATTCACTGGCGAGACGGACATCCTTGCGCATCAGGCCCATGGAGAACCCGCTGTCGAAACGGTCTGACATGACCCAGGTCGGGAAATGAACTTCGCTGATCATCGAACGACCGGATGCGGCATTGAGGACACGCAATGCAGCCTCCGGGTCAATACCGCCAGCAAGTGCGAGTTTCAGCGCTTCGCTGGTGGTGACCATATGCGCGGCTGCCAAAAGGTTGTTGACCAGCTTTGCAACATTGCCTGCACCACTTGCGCCGACATGCAAAGCCTTGGCGGCCAGTGCCTCGATGACAGGGCGCGCAAAAGCCACGTCTTCCTCGCTTCCGCCAAGCATCATGGTGAGCTTGCCGGATGCCGCGCCTGCCGGGCCACCGCTGACCGGAGCATCGAGGAAACCATGTCCGAGAGTAACGAGGCGGTCGGCGAGTTCACGGCTGACATCTGGCTCGGAGGTCGACGTGTCGATGATGATGACATGAGCGCTCTTTCGCTTCTCCAGGATGTCGACGTGCTGATTGACGACATCAGCCACGTCTTTTGCCGTCGGCAATGAAAAGACGAGGAAATCGCTGGCTTCGAAAGCAGCCGCAATCGTATCGAGAGGCTCGATGTTCGACTTGGAGGCAAGGTTGCGGCGCTCTGCACTGAGATCGAAGCCAAGTGTTAGGAAGCCCTTGGAAGCAAGCGTTTGAGCCATGCCAAGCCCCATGCTGCCAAGTCCGATGACCCCGACTGTAACCTTTTTGTCTGTCGACATTGAACGTTCCCTTTTAGAGAGCAATGCGCTCTGCTGGTTTGGTGATGGCGAACGTTCTCATCTTCGTCCCGGTACCGATAGTCTAGGTGTCGGGAACGACGCGTTGCGAGTGGAGCAACGCTCTATTCAGAGTTTGAAGGCGGCCATCTCAACGGCAAGATGGCTTGCAAGGCGCTCGACCGATGCAGGCAGTCGGCGACGGGATTTGACCAGAAGATGGGCGCTCGCCTGTGACAAAAGCGGGTCACTCAGTTCGACAACACCGAGTGCGGAGCGAGTGAGTTCAGTCGTTACGGCAAAGTGCGGCAGGAAGGTAACGCCAAGGCCAGCCATAACGAAGCGACGCAGGACGTCGATTGAGGGCGTTTCCACCAAAGGAGCAACGGCGACCCCGCAGTCTGCTGCAACGCGGCCAACCAATTGCGTGACACCATGTCCCTTGCTGAGAAGAGCGTAGCGACATTCTGCCAGACAATCCCGCAGCAGCACAGTTTTTCGCTCTTGCAGGGGATGTCCGTTGGGTGCCACCAGGCAAAGCGGTTGGCGGGAAATCGCCAGAGACCGGATGCGTGTGTCGATCACCGGATTATAGGCGATGCCGATATCGGTATCGCCATTCGCAACAGTATCGAGCACATCATCTGTACTGCCGAGTGTCAGGGAGTACGCAACCGTTGGGTAGATTTTCACGAAGCTTTTGAGGCCATGTTCGATCATGTCGCCCAGAAAGCCCTCACCACAACATATGCGGATACGGGCCTGCTGGACGCTCCGCAGCTGGTCGAGCTGTTCGGAGAGAAGATTGTTGTCCTCGATGACGCGCTGTGCGTGCTCAAGCACCAGCCTGCCGGCGTCGGTGAGCCCTACACCACGACTGCTTCGCTCAAAGAGCGGCAGGCCGACGTTTTTTTCAGTCTCGGCAATCTGACGAGAGACAACGGATGCCGCCACATGCAGATGCTCGGCCGCGCTACGGATCGAACCCGTACGAACGACAGCGGTAAACATTCGCAGGGCTTTGGCGTCAAGCGTCTCCATCAGGGCATATTTCGCCGGTCGCGAGATCCTGTCAATCGACTGGCTATCTCAGCCTTGATCCCGATCACGCCGTCTTTAACTGGTTCTGGACCAGCGAGACCCACATGTTGGCACCAATCGGCAGGAGAGCGTCGTTGAAGTCAAAATAGGCGGAATGCAGGCCGGGATTGCTGCCGCTCTTCTTCGCGCCAAGCCAGAAATAGCACCCGCGCTTTTCCCGCAGCATGAAAGAGAAGTCTTCCGCTGCCATGCTCGGGTCGGCCTCGACCACAGTCACACCAGCTACATGGGGCGCAACATCTCGCACGATTGCCGCACAAGCCGGGTCATTGATCGTGGCGGGATAACGGAACATGTAGTCCACGGCGGCTTCGCAATCGAATGCCGCTGAAATGGAGCCTGCAAGTGCTTTAAGACGCGCCTCGATTTTCGCGCCAACCTGTTCATCGAACCAGCGTGTTGTGCCCCGGATCACGACCTCTTCGGGGATGACGTTCCAGGCATCACCACCGTGAACCTGGGTCGCCGAAACGACGGCGCATTGCAGCGGGGAGACATTGCGGCTGGCGATGGTCTGTAGAGCGGAGACAATCTGGGATGCGGCGACGATCGGATCTGCTCCCTCGTGCGGCATGGCTCCATGAGCCCCTCGACCCTTTACCTTGATCTCAAAAGTACCGAATGCGGCCATCATCTGGTCGTTGCGTGCAACGCACTGCCCGAGGTCCAGCGCTGGCCAGTTGTGCATGGCGTAAATACCGTCCATGGCAAAATCACGGAAGAGACCGTCCTCGACCATGGCCCGTCCGCCGCCCTCGTTTTCTTCGGCAGGCTGGAAAACGAAATGAACAGTACCATCGAATGATTGAGCCGTGAGCGATTTTGCCGCCGCAAGCGCCATGGCTACATGGCCATCGTGACCGCAGGCGTGCATTTTTCCTGGTGAGCGTGATGCGTAGTCAACGCCGCTTTTCTCCGAAATCGGCAGGGCGTCGATATCGGCGCGAATGCCGATTGCTTTCGACGAGTTACCCCGGGTCAGGCTGCCAACGAGGCCAGTTTTTCCGTAGCCGGTTTTAACTGAATAACCCCATTCTGCGAGACGCGCAGCAATGAAGGCGGACGTTTCGGTTTCTTCAAACCC
>CP048470.1:0-95000 GCA_025559845.1 Agrobacterium tumefaciens | reverse complement strand
TGCTTAAAGTTAATCTGAGCAGGGTTAGCCGGCCCCTAAGACGAGGCGGACACGCGTAGTCGATGGGAACCACGTTAATATTCGTGGGCCTGGTGGTAGTGACGGATCTCGTGTGTTGTTCAACCTTATTGGATTGGTTGGGCGGCGAAGAGGTTCCAGGAAATAGCTCCACCGTATAGACCGTACCCGAAACCGACACAGGTGGTCAGGTAGAGTATACCAAGGCGCTTGAGAGAACTATGTTGAAGGAACTCGGCAAATTGCACGCGTAACTTCGGAAGAAGCGTGACCCCATTTTACGCAAGTATGATGGGGTGGCACAGACCAGGGGGTAGCGACTGTTTATCAAAAACACAGGGCTCTGCGAAGTAGCAATACGACGTATAGGGTCTGACGCCTGCCCGGTGCTGGAAGGTTAAAGGGAGGGGTGCAAGCTCTGAACTGAAGCCCCAGTAAACGGCGGCCGTAACTATAACGGTCCTAAGGTAGCGAAATTCCTTGTCGGGTAAGTTCCGACCTGCACGAATGGCGTAACGACTTCCCCGCTGTCTCCAACATAGACTCAGTGAAATTGAATTCCCCGTGAAGATGCGGGGTTCCTGCGGTCAGACGGAAAGACCCCGTGCACCTTTACTATAGCTTTACACTGGCATTCGCCAAGGCATGTGTAGGATAGGTGGTAGGCTTTGAAGCAGGGACGCCAGTTCTTGTGGAGCCATCCTTGAAATACCACCCTTATCTTCGTGGATGTCTAACCGCGGTCCGTTATCCGGATCCGGGACAGTGTATGGTGGGTAGTTTGACTGGGGCGGTCGCCTCCGAAAGAGTAACGGAGGCGCGCGATGGTTAGCTCAGACCGGTCGGAAATCGGTCGTCGAGTGCAATGGCATAAGCTAGCCTGACTGCGAGACTGACAAGTCGAGCAGAGACGAAAGTCGGTCATAGTGATCCGGTGGTCCCGTGTGGAAGGGCCATCGCTCAACGGATAAAAGGTACGCCGGGGATAACAGGCTGATGACCCCCAAGAGTCCATATCGACGGGGTTGTTTGGCACCTCGATGTCGACTCATCGCATCCTGGGGCTGGAGCAGGTCCCAAGGGTATGGCTGTTCGCCATTTAAAGCGGTACGTGAGTTGGGTTCAGAACGTCGTGAGACAGTTCGGTCCCTATCTGCCGTGGGTGTAGGAATATTGACAGGATCTGTCCCTAGTACGAGAGGACCGGGATGGACGTATCTCTGGTGGATCTGTTGTCCTGCCAAGGGCATAGCAGAGTAGCTATATACGGAATGGATAACCGCTGAAGGCATCTAAGCGGGAAACCAACCTGAAAACGAGTGTTCCCTATCAGAGCCGTGGAAGACGACCACGTTGATAGGACGGGTGTGGAAGTGCAGCAATGCATGAAGCTTACCGTTACTAATAGCTCGATCGGCTTGATCGTTCTCATTGTTCATGTTCATCAACGATGAATTGACGTGTTCAAATCAAACGAAGCAATCGCTTCCCAGCTTCTCGAAAAACAACGCTTGTTGCGTTTTGCCGACCTGGTGGTTATCGCGGGGCGGCTGCACCCGTTCCCTTTCCGAACACGGCCGTGAAACGCCCCAGCGCCAATGGTACTTCGTCTTAAGACGCGGGAGAGTAGGTCGCTGCCAGGTCTGCAAAACGCAACATTCAAATCTTCTCATCACATAAGGGCCTCAAGCCCATAACAGAGGCCGCACATCGCGGCCTTTTTTGTTATAATATCAACTTCTCAGCAGTCACCACTGCTGAATGAGACTTCGCCAAAGGCAAAGTCATGGTGCCGCGGGGTGGAGCAGCCCGGTAGCTCGTCAGGCTCATAACCTGAAGGCCGCAGGTTCAAATCCTGCCCCCGCAACCACCGAAACTTGTAAATTCTCCCACTCGGGATATTTGCACCGAAGCTCCTCCGCGTAAGCGTCGAGGAGCTTTTTTTGTTTCTCCTTCGTCTCGATCTCGCCAGCTTCCAGCTTCTCGATGAAGTCCGCATGCACTTCGGCGACGAAGCGGCGCTCCATCAGGTCCAGCACGTCCATTTGCGCAAGGATGGATGAGATCAGGCCGTGGACTTCGAGGGTAGCCGGCTGGTGGCCCGGGGTCTTGCCGATCACCACCTTCTGCACCAGTGAGCGCACAATCGGCATCACCTGACGCTTGGCATCGTCGTTTTTGCCGCGACGCGCCTGCAGGAAGAAATGACGCATGCGCAGTTCCGTCTGGGCGGGATTGTGACGCTGCTTCAATTCTTCGATCTTCGCCCGCATGTCCGGCTCGGACGTGGTGAAGGCGTCGATCTCCCTTGCCAGGGCGACACGCTGGAGCTCGATTTGATCGAGCGTATCGTCGAGAGCAGTGAGGGGAGGGCGGCCTTGCATAGCGCGGTCGGAGATCTGCTGGATGATGCTCTTCTGCTTGCGCTCCAACTCGTTCAGTTCGCGCGTCATCTGCTCGCGCTCGGCTTTCGGGCGGCGAAGCTTTGATGTTTCCTGTTCGATCACCTTTGCCGACATAGTGTCGAACATCCCCAGGGAGAAGAAGGCGGCCGGCAGGCAATCGAGAACGCGGCTCTCCAGCTCCTGGCGGGTAATGGTCTTGCTGTTACCGCAGCAGGCGCCACCAAGCTCGTCGATCGGCAGGCGCTTCTTGCGGTTGGTGCAGCTATAGCGATCTTTGCCGCTAATGGCGTAAGGGCCGCCACATTCCGCGCATTCGAGCAGGTGACTGAGCAGGTATCCCGGGCGGTGCGTTGCATTCAGCCGGTTACTCTGCCCGAAATCGTAAAGCTCGCCGATCTCCTTCTGTCGCTCCTTCACCAGCGCCCAGAGCTTGTCGCTGACGATGCGCATCTCGGGCACATCAGCCAGCACCCATTCGCTCGCGTCGTTTGCGCGCGCGGTACGGCGTTCGGTTTCCGGGTTCTTGCGGTAGTTACGCTTGTTCCAGACCATGCGGCCGATGTAACTCTCATTGTTAAGGATGCCCGTACCACGGCTGACGTGACCGCGGATGGCGGTATCGCGCCACTTACGGCCGCGCGAGCCCGGGATGCCCTCTTTGTTCAAAAGCTGGGCGATGTCGCGTGGTGACATGCCGTCGGCATAAAGCGTGAAGATGCGGCGAACGATCTCGGCCTTCGCCGGATCGATCTCGCGTAGGCCTTTGATGCGATCGCCGTTCGCATCGCGCTGCTGGGAGAGCATGTAGCCGTAGGCGAGGCAGGTGGAGGCTTTGCCCTTCCGGACGGCCATCTTCATGCCTTCACGGGTGCGGTAGCGGATCTGTTCGACCAGTTCATGGCTGAGGGCGGCACGCAGGGCCATCTCCAGGTCGGTCACCGGCGCGCCGGCATGGACGGTCCAGATGTCCGCGTCGCAATAGCGAAGCTGTTTGAGGATTTTGGCGCTATGCTCGATGTCGCGCGACAGGCGATCGACGGTGACGCAAAGCACGACATCGATGCGGTCGCGCTTCACATGCGCCATGAGGCTCTGGATGCCGGGGCGGAGCTGGTAGCTGGTGCCGCTGATGGCGGCATCGGAGTAAATCTCCACGAGCTTCCAGCCCTGACGCGCGACAAAGGCCTTGCCGAGCTCGATCTGTGTTTCGATCGACACCTCGTGCTGGCGGTCGGTGGAGTAGCGGGCATAAAACAGGACATTCTTGGTCATTTGCGGAATTCCATATCTATTAATCTCTTCATGAACACTGGTCGGCATTGCCGGCCAGTTCGTTTGCAACGCGCTCAGCTCTGCTGCTTGCGGCGCCCTGCCAATCCTGCAGCACGCTCGGTTGCGGCATCCTGGCGATCCTTCACGCGGTCCCAGAGGTCATCACTGACGATGCGCAGTGCCGATACGTAATGGTAGTGATCGTCGCCCGCCTGTTTACACGCGCCAATGTAAGCCGGATTGTTGAGGATCCCGGTTCTGCTGGCGCGGTCGCCGCGGATCGCAGCGTCGCGCCAGATACTGCCGCGGGGACCGGCCACGCCTTCCGCATTAAGGAGAGCAGCGATCTTTGTCGGTGCCATCCCCTCGGCATACATACCGAAAATACGCCTGATGACGTCGGCGGCGACCGGATCGACGACCTTGAAACCGAAGATGCGCTGGCCGTCCGCATTGCAGGCGCCGGCATAGCGATAGCCGAATGGAAGGGGCGCGAAGTGTTTCTCCTCGCGCAGGTCGTCGGGCACGTGGGCAACGTGGCTGCCCATGGCAAACATCTTGCTGCGGTCATCGATATAGTACTCGGACAGGTTCCGGGCGGTGATCCGCTCGCCGGGATCGGCGGCCCAGAGTTCAATGCCCTTGCGAGCGAGTTCGCTCAACAGCCGGCTGGCGACATCAAATCGTGAGCACAACCGGTCCAGCGTATGGCAGAGGACGATATCGACTTTCTCACGCTCGATATAGGCGAAAAGCTTGCGCACGCCGGGTTGCGCCATGAAGACGACTTCCCCGATATCCTCGTCAGCATAGGACTTTGCGAAGGTCCAGCCATTCTCCTTGATGAAGCGGTGCCCGTAGTAGAGCTGCGTTTCGAGGCAGGCATGGACGTGGTCGCCGGAGGAATGGCGTGCATAGAACAGGACGTTCTTGGTCATGGAGTGATCTCCGTTCGAATTGGTGAAGTTGGGGGACATGGTAACCGGCGGCGGGGGACTTGAGAGCCCCGTCGCGATGCCGGGTCATCATGGCCCGGCAGGTGTGGGGTGCCGGCGGCAATAATTGCCGCCGATGAAGTGCCGCTCCTGAGCTCGTCAGTAACCCATCATGGAGCGATAGGCCGTGGCTTCATCGGTGTTGCCGCGAATCCAGCTATGCTCCTGAAGTTTGAGAAGGCTGTCGACGACGCCATCGCGTGCGCCGCACCACGTCCAGCCGGAATCGGCGGGGCGAATAATGAAGACCTCAGTGGCGGTCACCTTGACCCGTGTCGCGCTGGTCTCTGCCTTGATGGCTTCGCGAAACAGGCGATCCAGTTCCTTGATCTGATGCTTCTGCTCGGCCGTCAGGTTTGCTGACTGGACGCGCTGAAGAGTCTTCGATGGGATGGTTGTCGCGGGGATACGGTGGGTGACCACGAACACACGGTGCACTTCCTTGCGACGCCAGGGTGCCCGGTCGATATCGACCATAAGGCCGTTATTGGTCACATCGCAAAACAGCCCGCCACTGATCGCGACGCGGTGGTTGTTCATAAACACGACGCAAGGGTGGCTTTGCTGAACGCCCGTGCGGGCTTTGAGGTACGCAGCCAGAGTCGGACGACCTTTGACGTCGTGCCATTCGCCTGCATAGCCCAGCAATCGCAAGGTGCTCTCGATCTCGTCGTCGTGCATCTTCGTGATCGCGGGAGCGCGACGACGGTCTAGCCAGCCAGCGCCATGACGGTGGAGGCGCACGGCATCGCGGACGCGCGACATCGGTTCACCCGTGATGGACGCCATGGCTGCCGTGCCGGAATGCAGCCGGCATTTGGTGTCATTGTCGACATCGTTGAGGTGATGGGTTTTAACCGCAACGATGGCAGACGGATGCTGGATGATATTCGACATGGAATCTCCTTATAGTCGTGGATCGTCGTCGCTTTCGACGGCGAACCACGCGGAGAACTTCCTCGCGCATGCGGCCGGTGCAGATTCCGAGACCGGAATCATCCTTGCACTCGATGTCCCGGGACGGCTGGATCGTGGCGCCGTCGACATGGAAAACGTGAACCATGGGCGCCTCCTTTCCGTTGCGGGCTGGCCTGTTGAACACTTGTCGGTGCCAATAGCGCACAAAGCCCGACACTTCTCAAGTGTCCTTATCCGCATGGCTTTCGATGCCAGTTTGCCGAAAATTACCGAAATTCCCGAAATGGCACGGCCGGAACCGTTGATCGGCGGGGAAACGCCATCAGCGGCCCAAACGGCGGTAAGTCATTGTTAGGTATAGAGTTATGAAAACTGTTGCGGATGTGCAACGCACTTGTTGCCGGGACCTGTCCGTCAATCGTGGATCGAGTGTCGGCCCACGTCCCCCCGTGAAAGTGCTCGAAACATTCGATTCAGGATAAACGGCGTTTAACCGAGTAATGGGGGGAGATGTCGTAGAGATTGCAAACGCCGTTAGGTGTTCCAGTGGCAGCGCAAGGTGGACACGACGGGGCCGTAGGCAGGTAGACGAAACCGCTCAGGCGCCTTCGTCGGCACCGTCAGGATAAAGCAGATGGGGCTTGCGGCGGAAGGGCCAGTCGCCATCCTGGTACTTCTCAACAAGCCCATCGAAGACGGTATGGGATTCATGCTCGTCGAAGCCCTGCTTGACCAGCATCCTGACCACCCGTTTTTTAAAGTTTCCCAGCGTTTCCGTCGCTCCCTCGGCTGCCATGGCGGAGATCATCATGAACAGCGCCGTGCGGGCCACATCGTCGCGTCCGGGGCGCTTGGCCTTTCTGTCGGCATCACGCAGCTTCTGCTGTCGCTCGCGCTGTTTGGTGTTGCGGATCTCCTCGGACTTCGCTGGCATGCACTCTTCCCCGTCAGGTCTTGGGCTACGGATGCCAGACCGTTATCGCTACGGCAACTCCGTTTGCATGGAATCGGAAATCCCGGTTTATGAATCGTTTTATTGGGGTTCTGAATCAAATGAACGCAATTTGAGATCAATTACGGGCACGTTGAGACAGGTCGAGATAAGTTGGCGAGGGACAAACGGCGGCCGTGAATCAAATGGCCAGCGTTTGGAATCAAAAATATCGGACCTTGAATCAAATGAGCGCAATTTGTCTCGACGTGCGGACACGTTGAAACGACTTGTGGGCAAGCTGACGGAAATCACAAGCGGCTTCCTGTCGCGCTTGCGCCTGCAGGATCATCTCCATTCCGGAATATGAGGCGGCGAACCGAAATCGTCCCGGCCGTTTGCGCGGAATGTGCCATCTCCGGGTGGGAATCAGGCGTTGCCCTTGACGGCGAGACGCTGGCTTCGTGTTTACTTCGTCGCGTGTTCCCGTGACCGCAAAACTACTTCGTGAAGGCCTTAAATGTGGGAGGTCGGCTATCCGGCTCCGGATTCTGGATTTTGCGGTGAAATAATATCGATCAAATATGAAGTGGAAATTATTTGCGAATATCGTATATATCGATATTAATTGATTAATATATCGTTATATCTTAAATAAATCCGCCGAAAACTGCAGGGATATAAAGATTATAATCGAATATATACTTTAAAGATGTTTTACTTGAATTTGCATTACATCCGTATTGGCGCAATCATATAGTCATCCGATGCGTTGTTCGTCGGATACATTGTAAACGCGTCACACGGAGACTTCCATGCGCACCAGAAATACCGAGACCACTGCGACCGCCGCCTTCTCCTATAACTATGAAGAGGAGGGGATCGGGCACACAACGCGCGATCTGCTCGAAAGCAGTGCGGCCCATATCTTCGACCTCGGGCGCCGCACCACCGAGCAGACTTTCGAGCTCGGCGACCACTTGAGCCGTGCTGCCGACCTGCTGGCCGACGGCCGGTTCGACAAATGGGTAAAGATGCGCTGCGGCCTCTCCGCGCGCAGCGGTCGCAATTATATGGCGGTGTTCCGCAACCTCGGCCATGTTCGCGACGAACTGGTCGATCTCTCGGTCGGGGCAACAGCGCTGTTCCATCTGAGTTCCGCAACGACCGACCAGATCACGGCGGCCATTGCCTTTGCCGAGGAGAACGGGCGTCTGCAGGTCGTCGACGTAAAGACCATTCTTTCCGGTGGTGAGGAGGGTGGCGACAAGGCCGAGAAGGACGATCAGTTCTGGGTCGGCGGTGTGGCTGGACTGAAAGTGTTGATTGCGGCCAAGATCCGCGATGGAGTGAAGGTGTTCATCGAGCACGTCGCGACGATCTGCAAGGCGGTCGAGGCTGCGCTCAGCAGAAGCCGCGTGATCAAGGAGGCGCTGGCGAAGGAAATCCAGGATATCGCCCGCGTCGCGCGTCAGGAACTGGAAAGCCTGGCCCTGTTCATCGAGCCGGAGCTCGATTATGGCCGCAACACCAAGCCCACGAAATTCCCGAAGAAAACCGGCTGGACGGAGGTCAACGACACGCTCTACACATTGGGTGGCGTCGATGGCTGGCCGAAGTCAAAAGACATGCGGGACTGGCTTGCGCTGCATGTACTTCCGGTGCTCGGTTGGGCGGTGTCCAAAGAGCGGAAGCCGGAATGGCCGCTCGCAGCGTCAACTGCTCCAACTTGCGAACCGGCGGTTCCGGCAGAGGCGGACAGCGTCGGCGATCATCACGATGCCGAGCCGGCTACGTCGGACAAGGTCTCTGATGATGCCGAAGTCCCGAATGAGGTGATCGACCGGTTTGGCGCGGCGCTGGAGGAGGCGACCGGCGGCTTCATGACGGTCAGTCGGGAGGTGCCGCGAAACCGCAAGCAGTTTGCCAAGGTGCCGGCGCTTGCCGATGACAGCGTCGCCGATGTTGAACTCGCGCCGGCCGTCACGCGGTAAGATGCAAGTTGCACGAGGGCCGGGCGACCGGCCTTCCCGCCAAACTCGAAAGGGCCGCATGTCGGCCCTTTTCCTTTTGCCTGATGATGGCGAGCGAAACGCTGAGGCCGACCGTTGCGATCACCGGACGCGTTCGTTGGTCCGGACTTCGTGAGCCCACCGTTAACTATGTACCGGCTTTGTTCTTTTTTGTTGTTCCGGGTCCTTGAGCCCGGCTCCCGGTCCTGCCAGGTTGGGGTCGTTCGGAAGACCGGACATAAAACGGCCCAAGCCGATGCTACCAACATCGACAAGGGCCTGACCCTCAAGCCTTCGCAAAAAGGAATCGGGCTATGACCACGCATACTCTCTCTACCCCTGCCGGGGAAGTTATTCGTTCGACTGTCGCTGCGGCATCAATGTTCTCCCACCGCTCATTCGGTATCGGCGCTTACAGCATCGGCGAGCCGGCCGCGCTGCGCCGCCACCCGCATATAGTTCGCTTCGCCGAAGTCGAAGCCGATCTCGATCTGCTGATCGACCGCGCCATTGCGGCGATCGCCGACGGCGAACCGATCGAGGATGAGATCCTCGGCCACTACGTTCACATCGCCTCGCTTGTTCGCGCCGTGTCGTTCCGGGAAGGCAAGTTGCTCGAGCAGGCGGTCGAGCGACTGGCGAAAGCCAATCCCAACATTATTGTCTTGACCCAGTCGTTGAAGCTGCCTTTGGTCAAGGCGGCGCTCGAAGCCGTCGCCGGAAACGACTGGTCGTCCCTTGACGGCGTGAAGCTCGACTGCGAGGCGCCGGCCAAAGGCAGCTATACGCCCGACCTGATCGTGGTGAACCGGACAAAGCACCTGGCCTACATTCTCGACCTCAAACGCTCGCTCGCCTCCTACGGCGACACCAGCCGTCTCGAAGAGCTGAAGATGAAGATGATGGCCTCGGCAATGGTGTTGCCGGACTGGCTCTACAAGAACCACAAGCGGCTCATGATCGATACGGTCGAGGTTGCCATCGTCGATGGCGCCAGCCGCCCGAGCGATCATGCCACCGGCATCTGGGCTCTGTCGGAGATCGACGACCTGCTCGAGATCGACGGAGTTGCGGCCTGCATGGCAGAACTGCGTCTGCGCTTCGGCCGCCGCGTGCAGCAGCTTCTTGAGGCGGAAGCCCGTAAGGCACTGGGTGTGGTGGCAATGGCCAAACCGGATACGGCGCCCGCCGCTGCCATTATCGCAAACCGGCTGATCGCTCTGAACGGTCCAGCCCGCACTTTCGAGGAAGAGCAGGTGATGGGCGCGCCGGACGAGGATGATGGCCATTGCGATCTCGGCTGCTTCGACGATCAGGACGACGAGCCGGAACCCGCCCGTATCCGGGTCGGCTTCGCCCGCCGTCCGCGTCGGCACTGACGAGCCGCCAGCCCAACGGTACTGATCGCGGCCGCGCCTGAAGCGCGTGGCCGGCTTCCCTCATCCTCCATTCCACGAACGCCGGATGCGATGCGTTCCGGCGAGGAGACAGTCATGTCCATCGATACCCACAGCCCGTCTGTGGCCGGCTTCCGTTGCGAAGCGGTCACGACCGACACCATCGCGTCGCCCTGCCTTCGCAGTAGGCTCGCGAATATCCCTCCTGTCCAATTCGATGACGTGGACCACGGTTCGAGCGATCGCGACGACCCCGCCGTTCTGATCGGCCTGGCGCTTGCCTTCGTCCGGCAAGGTTCTTTGCTGGATGGCTTTGTGCCGGAGCCTGTGATGCTGCGGTTGCGTGCAGTTGCCGACGGCGGCAATGCGGCATGCCGTCTGCTGCTCGACTGGCTGCGGAGCCGCAACCGGCATCTCGATCAGTCGCGGAATGAATATCTGAGCCTGTCTGGCTCTACGGGTTCGTCGGCTGAGGCGCATCCCTCGCGTCGTTCGCCGCGCGAGCGTGTGTTGGCGCGGATCCCGAATCCCGGTGGCATTGATGGGCGGCGTGGTCGAACGCGTCCGCGGGATCCGGTGAAGAACGCCCGGACGGCAATTATTGCCGCGGAGACGGGAGGCCGGACTGATGGATAAGCTCGCCCGACTGCTTGTTCGCCGTCTTCGGCACCTTGCGCGCCGCGAGGCGCGCCGGATCGCTCTGCGCAACGGTCTGCTGGAAAGCAAGATCGTCGATGTCGACGGTCATCTCACCTGCCGCTACAGTCCAGCCTTCGATACGACACGACTGACCGGCGATCCGATCCGTGACGATACCTGGTTCCGGCGGAATTTTGGTGATTGGCTTATCCCACCGAAGGATACCGGCAATCCGACGACCGGCTCTGCTGGCGATGGTGTCGTGACCACCGGGATCGTTCATCCGTCGTTCGCCTCGCAACTCTTGGCCCTCCCTCGGGTGCGTCGCGGTACAATCGCGCATGACGGAGTGCTGGGTAACGGAGTTGATCGGCGCGCTTACGCCGTCGGCCTGGTGGATCGGGCAGTCGCTCAGCCACTGGTCAGTCAAATCGTTGCAAGCCTGGTTCTGGCGCGCGCGGTGAAGAGCAGCGGGCGGTCGCTTCGGGAGATCGTTTATATGCTGACCCGTGTGACACCGGTCATCACACTCCATGCGCCACTTGCGGGCTTCGAGGGGCAAGTGCTGCGGCTCCTGGAGAAAACCCGGCTGGTGCCGGGCGGCCCGTTTGCGATCGTCGATGCGGACCACATGTTCAACGACGATCACTTCGATGTCCTCGAAGGTGAGGCACGCAGGCGCCTGATGACCTTCTCGGGCGCCGGCGTGCATCGTGTCACGGGCAATGCCCTGCGCCGGCGGATGCTCAGTGCGCTGTCGCGTGACTTGTCGATCCTCGCCATCGCGGAAAAGCGATCGGACATTCCCTCGCTGCTGCAGATCTCCGCCGACCTGTCGCTGGAAACGGGAAAGCTCGATCGCAGGTTCGTCACTGATCTGGTCGAGGTGCTTTACCCTGACGAGGCAATCGAGATGCTTGGCCTACCGTCGGATTCCGATGCGCGCTGGTTGTCGCTCGAGGATCTGGTTCTTGCCTTTCGTCCGGGGCGGCATGTTCGCGACGTGCTGCATGTTCTTGCAGTGCTCATTGAGCGGAATCGCAGTGACTTCGAGGAAGAGGAGGACGGTGGTGGCGGGAGCGACGACAAGGCATCCGGTTCGGCATCGTCGAGCACATCCACCGAGAGGCCCCAAGGCTCGCACGAAAAGCCGAAGTCGACCGACAGTGACAGCAACGGCCGCTGGAAGAAGGACAAGCCGTCCGGCGCTGAGGTGATCCAGCCGGA
Source organism: Agrobacterium tumefaciens (assembly GCA_025559845.1). Taxonomy (NCBI): domain Bacteria; kingdom Pseudomonadati; phylum Pseudomonadota; class Alphaproteobacteria; order Hyphomicrobiales; family Rhizobiaceae; genus Agrobacterium; species Agrobacterium tumefaciens. The sequence goes on along the minus strand of CP048470.1, from coordinate 83,186 downwards.
GCCTTTGCGAACAGCAGGTGAGATCGGCCACAAGCCGCCAATGACCGTCGAAACGCTATCCGGATATGGCAAGGCGAAGGAGTGGGCGCTCGATCTCAAGGCAGATCTGGACGATTACCGGGCAAGCATTCTGGCTTGGTCGGAGATGAGCACCAAGCTGCTACTGTCCGGCCCGCCCGGAACCGGCAAGACCACCTTTGCCCGGGCGCTGTGCAACAGCCTGCAAATCCCGCTGGTCGTTACATCAGTCTCGACCTGGCTGCAGGGCGGTCATCTCAACGACGTGATCGACAGGATGAGCAAGACGTTTGTCGAGGCGCGGGCCATGGCGCCGGCGATCCTGTTCATCGACGAGATCGATGGTATCGGCAAGCGGCAGCCGGCGGAGCGGGAGCATTCGGACTATTGGAATACCGTCGTCAACAAGGCGCTGGAACTGCTCGATGGCGCGATCAAAAACGAAGGGCTGATCATCGTCGGTGCCACCAACCGGCCCGACCATATCGACGATGCCATCAAGCGATCCGGACGATTGGAGACACATATCGAAATCCCCAGGCCCGATGTGCCCACCCTCGGGGAAATCCTCGCTCATCATCTCGGCGACGATGTGACATCGCTGATCCGGGAGCCAGTACCAGAAACCCGGTCGGAAGCCGAGGACGGATTCTCGCTGAAGAGGATCGTTGCCGACTATCTGGAGGAAGACGCAGAAAGTGAACGGAAGGGAGCCAGCCGATGACTGAAGCACAGAACAGCAACGCGTCGGAATTGTCGGCAGCCGCGCAAGAAGGCAATTCTGCTGATGCAATTCTGCGGCGTCTCGCCACGCGCGCCATGGGACTGACGGGCGCCGATATCGAGCGCATCGTCCGGGAGGCTCGCTTGAAAGCGCGGCGTGGCAAGCGGGCGATCCGCTATGAGGATATCGAAGAGGGCATCCGCGGTCATCGGCCGCCCGTGCCTTATAATCTGCGCTGGCGCTTCGCCTTCCACGAGGCGGGGCATGCCGTCGCGCATCATGCTCTCGATCTCGGACCTGTTCGCGGGCTCAATATTGATACCGGCGAGGGCGGCTATAACCTCGTCGGCTTCCACGCCTGGGCGACCGATACCCACGATTGGTACGAAAACATGTTGACCATGCTGATGGCCGGGCGGGCTGCCGAGCAACTGGTGCTCAAACGTGTCTCGAGCGGTTCCGGAGGGACCGACGACAGCGATCTGGCGCGGGCCACGCGCCTTGCCTTCGATATGGAGCGCACCCTTGGCTTCGGGAGCGAGCATCCGCTGCTCTATCGGCCCCATCGCGATCCGGGCGCGGTGTTTGACCGAGATACCGAACTGGCCGCTCGCGTTCATGCCAGGCTGGTAGCGGCACTCGACCGGGCAGCAACGATCCTCAGGAGGCGCAGGCCAACCTTTCATGCCCTCGCAAAGGCGCTGTTCGATGCCCAGGCAATGGATGAAGGGGCAGTCAGGCAGATCCTGACATCTTGAATCGTTCGGGCGATGAGGGGTGCAGGGGCCGCCGTCATGACAGCGTTATTGAAGGCGCGCGAACCGCACGAAGTCATGGTAAGCGATCTGGTCAAAGATAAGATCAGCTCTGCCGCAATAGGTCAGGAGGTGAGGGCACGCGCCATGCTCGTTCAGCAAAAAAAAGCGACGTCCAGTCCAGTGCGAGATTGCAGTCGACCTCAAGGGTCAATTTACTTGCGCGGCTAAGCCGTGCCGAGTTGTTTCCTGTGGGAGCTCATCGATGAAGGTTACAGAGAGCTATTTCTTTTGCTACCTCTGATTTTACATAGGGGTTGGGGAACTCGTTTTATGAACGACGTACATTTTTCGGTTAATACACGACTGACAAGACTTCTGGGTGAAACCTATCGATCGAGTGAAGCAGCCCTAAAGGAACTGGTCGACAACGCATGGGACGCTGACGCCAAAAATGTTTGGATCACATTGCCGGCGCCTATGTCGTCTGATCCGATTATCGTCCGCGACGACGGTTCGGGAATGACATCTCTGGAAATGAGGAACGAATACCTGAACATAGCCAGCGATAAGCGGGCACGTACAGGCGAACGGACGCCTCTTCTAAAGCGGAAGGTCAAGGGTCGCAAGGGCATCGGTAAGTTCGCGGGCCTGTCATTGGCAAGTCGGATGGATGTTTCAGCGGTCGCGCGCGGTCGGAAATGCAGCCTGACCATCGACAAACTCGTCCTGGCCGAGAACGAGAACGACTTGGAGGCAGTGCCGCTACCATTCATCGAGGAGGATGGAGGCGAAGTTCCTGCAGGCACTACAATCATTCTGTCCGGTCTCGATAGCCGTTTGAATTTCCCAACGCCGGACCGATTTCGAGAAATCCTCGTGCATGAGTACGGCCGGGAGGAGTCTTTCAAAGTATTTGTGAACGAGGCGCAGCTATCCGTCGATGATGTTCCTGGTGTATCGCGGGAAGTTGAGCAGATGCTTACGGAGAGCGGCTCAGTTCGACTGAAGTTCACAATCGCGGACGGGAAAAAGGCCCCTAAGGCTCCGGGCATAGTGCTGAAGGTGGACGGGAAGGTCGTCGGGAAGCCAATGATGTTTGGCCTAGATGATGACGAGGAAATTCCCTTTAAGTTGTCGAAACGAGTCTACGGAGAGGTGGAACTCGAGGGTAGCGACCACTTCGTAACTGCCGATTGGGGCGGGGTGGTTGAAAATAGCAAGGCGTTCCAGGAAATCCAATCCTATGTAAAATCGATCGTCAAAGAAGAGCTTAGGGAGAGCCACTCTCGCGATATGAACCTTCAGCTAGCTCGATTGAAGAAGCAGTTGGACGCTAGGCTGAAAGACCTCCCCGAACATCGCCGACGCTACGCAGAGGAAGCCCTCCACCGGATTTTGCAGCGTTTCTATCGGGAAAGCGAAGACCGCATTGCGACGATCGCAGAAGTCGCGCTCGACGCCATGGAGCATGACGCCTACTGGGCCGTACTGGAGCGGATAAATGCCACCGATCGGAAAGATGTCAGTTCCTTTGCAGCGGCGCTTGAAGATTTTGGGATGGTTGAGCTCTCTGGGATCGCTGCTCAAGCGACCAGGCGAGTGAGATTTTTGGACTACCTCGAGGAGCTTATCGACAACGAAGCGACCCTCGAAAAGGACGTCCATAAGGCCTTCGAGACGAATTTGTGGCTTCTCGGCCGCCAATACGCTCTGATGTCATCGAACTTGACCCTGAAACGGGTCATCGCGAACTATAGTGATAAGAAATTTACGGGCGAGCGGGCTTCGAAACGACCTGATCTTTTGTTGTCGCAGGATTTAGCTGACAGTTATCTGCTGATTGAATTCAAACGCCCCAACCATCCAATTTCTCGGGAAGACATTGCTCAGGCCGAGCAATATCGCGATGACTTGTCAGGGACCATCACCTCAAGCAGTCCGTTAAGGATCTTGATGATCGGTAAGGGCTCTGCAGCCTCTATGGACAAGAGGTATGGGACTGACATGACGACGGTTAGTTCTTACGCAAGCGTGCTTTCGTCCGCTCGCACGGAACTCAACTGGCTGATTTCATCGCTAACCTTCGAATAGGAATTGTCGATGTCACAAACGAAATCCGCGCTATCGTCGCGGCCGGGGCTTGGGACTGTTGTCTGGAGGACTTGGCACACGGCAGCATTTTGAAGTTACAGCCCTGGACGATTCTGTCCGCTCCAGGCCCCGTTCGGCCGTTCTCCATATGACAAACGGACGTTTTCCGCTGAGCAGTTTCAGCGCGCTAGTTCTTGAATAACAGGGCCGGAGGTTCATATCCCATCAAGAGCGCGGTTTGCCTCCTGAAATTGCTTCTCCGCGGCGACGGAGGGGTTCGCGACACAGCCGATGTCGCAGAGATTGGCTTCCCGAGATATTGCACCGGTCCAGCCGCACCTGCCAACTTGGTCGCCCGTCATGCATCGGATATGAACCAGCCTGTTACTTGCGGTGGTGTCGCGGTTTATCCCGACGACATTATTTTCGGTGACAGCGAGGCCGTCATCGTCATTCCTCGAAAATCCGTTGCCGAGATTGCTGACGAGGCTGTCTCGATGGAAGAGCAGGAAGTGTTTCTGAAGGCCGAAATCGAAGCCGGTAGGTCTACCCTCGGCGATTATCCTCCAAATGCGGAAACGCTTACCCGTTTCGACGTATGGCGAGAAAAGTCTTCCATTGGAGCAAGTATCGAACATCCTACGAAGACTGGCGGTGGAGGAAACTGCGCAGCCAGTCTTAACATTGCGAGCATCGCACGCTCAATGAGCGTAGGAGTGCCTCGAACATCGGGACAATCAAAATCTCAGGCACACCTCGGAAAATGGGCAATGATTGCGGGCGGGGTCCGCTAATAATGCGGCACCCACAGCACAACAGCGGTACACGCTCTATGTCGTGCTCGGCGAGACACTTCTGGTTGGTCTCCCGATCGACGTTTGCCGCTCCCATTCCGCAGTCCGGAATGTTTGGCGCAAATGAAGCAGGTCTTTGGGCGAAACCAGTCCGACGAGTATCCGAGTCGACGCACTGACAATTGCGACCCGACCCGTATTCTCGCTCAGCATCAGATCGGCGATATGTCCGACCGGATCGTTCTCATAGCCAACGGTGAAGCTCCTCTGGCCAAGAATTTTTGCAAGCGTCAGACTGGGCTCAAGATCGCTTTGCTGCCAGAGTAGGATATCAGCGCGAGAGACCATTCCGATCAGCTTTCCATCAGCTTCGGTGACCGGATAGCTTCGGTGCTTGTCGGCCGTGGACGTAAAGAACTCGATTGCATCAACGACAGCCATTGATGCAGGCAGGGTATCGACGTTTCGGATCATGATTTCGCCCGCGCGCATGTGTTCAAACATATCGATCCCGTATTCGCGGGTGATATGCTGGCCCCGACGAGCAATCTTTTCCGTGAGGATTGAGCGACGCATCATCAACACGGTGACAGAATATGCGCTTACGGTTCCAATGAGCAGAGGAACCGCCATGGTGAGATCACCCGTGATCTCGACGGCAAAGAATATTCCGGTCAGCGGTGCGCGCATTGTTCCGCCCATCATCGCCGCCATTCCAATCAGAGCCCATATGCCAGGCTCGCCTGGAAGTATCAGACCAACCAGATATCCGAGTGCGCCTCCAAGTATCAAGAGAGGCGCCAGCACACCCCCGGAGGTGCCGGATGACAATGCCACCAACCATATGCCGGATTTTACCAGCAGGATCGCAATGACGGCCTTCGCCACGATGTGATTACCAAGCATATCAGCGATGATGTCGTAGCCCACACCGAGAGCACGTGGCTCGATCAGGCCACCTAGACCAACTACGAGGCCACCGAGCGCGGGCCACCACATCCAGTGAATCGGTAGGGTCTCGAACAGATCTTCAATCTTGTAGAGTAACTTCGTCATGAGCCCTGATTGCAGACCGGAAACGATCCCAAGCACGACACAGAGCAAAAGGCTCCACCAAGGCAAATCAAATCCGAATTGGGTCGGAAAAAGCGGACCCGCATCGAAATAATACGGGCGCCACGTGACCGAAACCGCAGCGGCGACTGCAACAGGGATAAAACTGCGCGGTTTCCATTCGAAGAGAAGAAGTTCGACTGCCAGCATGACTGCCGCGATCGGAGAGCCAAAGATTGCGGTCATCCCTGCAGCAGCACCTGCGACAAGAAGCGTCTTGCGTTCAGCAGAACTCATTTGGAAACACTGGGCAAATAGGGAACCAATGGCACCACCTGTCATGATGATTGGACCTTCCGCACCAAAGGGTCCGCCGCTGCCAATCGAGATCGCAGAAGAAAGCGGTTTCAGGATCGCCACTTTGGGAGACATCCTACTGCCACCGATGAGAATGGCCTCGATAGCCTCAGGGATACCGTGACCTCGGATCTTCTCCGACCCGAACCGAGCCATAAGCCCAATCACAATTCCCCCTAGAATTGGAGCAGCGACCATCCAAACCGATGGCTGAATATTTGCGAAGCTCACTTCGTCAGTACTAACGCGTCCCATCCAGACTACGTTCGTCACGAGTTGAATGAGGCTGACAAGGATCCAGGCAGCGAAAGCGCCTGCAGAGCCGATTAGAACGGCCATCGCGATGAGAATAAGAACTCGTCTGTCCGTGGTGAAGTCACCGGATTGGCGCCGGGATAGGCCGCCGACGAAGTCGTGAGACGCGAAGTTAGGTTCTGGTTCTTTCATCGCCGAATGGCCTTGAAATGAGTTTTCAATGCGAAGGTCGTGGCCATTTACATCGTATTACGATATAAATCAATGAGGGCCGCTGAGTTGCTCGCAGCTTTAAACCAGGCATTGCATTCACCACCCCAAACCATAAAGAAATGGAAGAGATTCAAAAGAAAGGTCGTGTGTCGTGGATAAACCAACCCAGTCGGAATATGAAACGCTTGCGATTTTTCGACATACGCTCCGGAAGTTTTCCGAGTTTAGCACCTCCGCAGCCCAGACTCAGGGTCTGCCGCCACAGCAGCATCAGGCACTCTTGGCGATCAAAGGCCTTGCGCTCGGGGAGGTTATGACTGTGGGCCTCCTTGCGGAACGTTTGATCATCGCGCCGCATACGGCGACAGAGCTTTCTAATCGCCTTGTTTCGGGAGGCTACGTTGTCCGCGAAACAGACCCGAACGACCGTCGACGCCAGACGTTACATCTCACTAAAAAAGCGGACGACATAATGAGGGACCTGAGCGTTATCCACTTGAAAGAGATCAGGGAGATGGCCCCCCAATTAATAAGGATACTAGAGAGGCTGATGCCTGACACTCGGACCTAAATCTAAGGGCCAACACGCATCGCTGTGGCGGTGTGCTTGTTCACGACGGCTGGTGCGAAAACTTGGTTTCTTATGATGCATGTAGAGGACCATACAGCCTAATACCTGTACTCATGTTGAGGGGAAGGGGCCGCATATCCCGCACGCGAATAGATCTATTTTATCCATATATATATATATATCAAATTGGTAACAAGAATTAGCTTAGGGAAGAATACATTCTTGCGAGTCATTGTACTTTTCCACCTACAAACGACGCGCCTCCCCCAGTGGGATGCGACTTGACCCGGACAGATTTCGTCACAACTTTCCCTGTGGCATCGAAGTAGAACGCTCTGGCTTTGCACCGTCAGACTATAGGTGAAGAATTGACTTACACAGCGCTTTTTCAAGCCTCACAGCTTGTCAACTTGGACGTCTTTGAACGGCGCCCGATGGTGGCCAAATGCTCACTTGCACGGGTGGCGACAAGTAAGTCCCCGATCATTTCGCAAGTGCTGTTTCAAACTCGGCCACAATCGCCTTGATCAGCTTTCCGGTGATCCTGTCCTTCTGCCAGAGTGCCGTCATCTCCACAGGTGACGTGTCCCAATCCGGCAGAACCCGCGCGAGCCTGCCCGTCGCCAACTCTGTCTCGATCATGAAGTTCGGTAGGTTTGCTACGCCAAGACCTGCAAGGACGGCATCGATCAGGATCGTCTGTCGGTTAGCTGCAAATCCGATCTTGGGATGTGCCGTTGCAGTCTGCCCCGCCGCGTTACGCAAATCCCATTCCACCAGATCACGGCGAATGGACACTGCGGGTACATTCGCGAGATCTTCAGGTCGATTGATATTCGGATGGCTGGCTAGGAAGGCGGGATTGGCTACCAAGGTTCTTGGCAGACTAGCGATCTTTTTAGACATGAGACCTGAATCGGCGAGGGAACCCATCCTAACAACGAGATCATATCCTTCCTCAATCAGCGATACTCGGCGGTCGGCGAGCGTCATGTCGATGACAACTTCAGGAAAGCGCGTCTTAAAGTTGATAAGGGCCGGAGCGAGGATTTCAGTCGCCATGTCAGGCGGCAATGACATCTTCACAGTACCAGACAGAGCGACCTTCTCATCCTGAACCTCGGCGACTGCCTCTTCGGCGAGCATGAATGCGTCGTGGCTTCGGTCGAAGAGCTGCTGTCCATGTTCGGTCAGCACGATACCCTTCTTGGTCCGGCGAACGAGCCGGACGTTCAGCTTGTCTTCCAAAGCGGAGAGCCGTCGCGACAGCGTCGCCTTGGAAATGCCCGTAGCGCGCTCGGCCGCAGCCAAGCCACCCGCCTGTGCAACACGAATAAAAAGAGCGAGCCCGTCGAAGTCATCGAATGTTTTCATGTTTCATAAATGGAACACGAAGTTGGCATTTTTCAAGTCTGCCGAGACGTGCGTTTCAAGATTATCTTCTGTTTTAAGCAATCACGCTTAACTACGCACAGGAGATCATGCCATGTCTAAGCTGTTTACTGCCGAAAATTCCGCCCTCCTGCTCATCGACCATCAGGTTGGCACGATGCAGCTCATCAAGAACATTGATGTCGCCCAAGCCAAGCGAATGTCGCTCGCACTTGCCAAAGCCGCTAGCATTCTTGGCATCCCTACCATCCTGACATCCAGCCAGGAAGAGCGTCTGCAGGGACCTTTACTGCCTGAACTCCAGGAAATCCTTCCGGTTGAGTTCGAGAACCGAGTCAAGCGCGAGGGCATCGTCAACGCTTGGACGGATACCAACTTTAAGGCCGCTGTCGAAGCCACGGGTCGCAAGAACCTGATTATGGCGGGCGTCACCACTGACGTGTGCCTCGTGTTCCCGGCGATCGATGCCGTCGGCGAAGGCTACAACGTACAGGCTGTCATGGATGCTTCCGGTTCGCCTTACGAGCTGTCCGAAGACATGTCCCGCCGCCGCATGCAGGACGCAGGTGTGATCCTGACGGCTACCAACACCATGATCGCTGAGCTTGCGCAGAACTGGGGCTCCGAAAACGGCCAAAAGCTGATTCAGCTGTTGTTTACTGAAGTTCTGCCGCCGATCGGCCACTAACCAAAAAATGCGCCCGCTGCAGACAAGGAGAAATGAAATGAACATCAGGGTACCTTCGATCACCGGAACAGGGGTCGTGCCGCCCGAGACCCATCAGCAGCGGGCGCATGGTCCTTTCCAGCTCCGCCGGATCCGTCCGGGTATCACCCTCGAACGGGCAGGTGATCCGGGCTTCGGCGGGCTCGGCACCATCGATCACGCCAGGCTTCAGCCTGGCCTGGTTGTGCGGATGCATGAGCATCGCAACGACGAGATCATCAGCTACATGCGCGCCGGCCAGATGCGCCACACGGACTCCGCTGGGCACAGCGAAGTTCTCTCGTCAGGGCGGTTGATGGTGATGAATGCAGGGCATGGCTTCTCGCACGAGGAAGAAGTCGTTGGCCACGATCAAATCGAGATGTTGCAAATCTTCGTCCGCCCTCAACTTTCGGAGATGACACCAGAAGTGCAGTTCGTGGAACTGAAAGAGGCGGAACGGAACGGCCAATGGCGGCTTCTAACAGGCCCTGCCGGATCGGAAGCGCCTACGTTCGTTCGTCAGCAGGTCTATCTCTACGATGCACATCTCGCCGCCGGAGAGACGCTCGACCTTCCATCACGTGATGGATTTGATCGGTGGTTCTACGTCTTCGACGGTGTCGTTTCGGCTGACGAGATGCATGTCGCCAAATACACCGCTCTCATGGTCGGTGGCGGCAAGGAGAACGCCAGTATCACGGCGTTGACCGAGGCGGATGTCGTGACCTTCCTCGTAGATAGGACCGCTCAGTTTTCCCGCGACGGCACCATGAGCGGCTAAATGAAAAGGAATGATTGCTCCAGAAATGCAGCAGTCATTCCCATTTCTGGAGGCTTTATAACGCCCTCGCAGCACCCGATCTTCAGTAAGATTGCGGGGAGGTTTACTTCAATCGCGCATGCCGAACCCTTTGGCAACGACCAGATGTACGGCCTCCACGCGCGGTATCGGCTGGGTCCTACCGCGATCTACTCGATAAAAAATCCAAGAGGAGACATTCCATGCCTTATACCGATCACACCAACGCCACACTGGCGGACCTGATTTCCCTGAAAGGACGCACGGCCGTTGTGACCGGCGGAGCCGCGGGCATCGGTCGTGCGATCTCCAAGCGTCTTGCCGAGGCGGGGGCCGACCTGGTGATCGGCGATCTGGACGAAGCCAAGGCGAGCGAGACTGCTGCCGAACTTTCGATCTTTGGCGGCGCGCACATTGGCGCGAAGCTTAATGTCGGCGACCATGCGTCCATCACCGCACTCGCAGATCTCGCAGTGGCCAAGACGGGTCGACTGAACATCTGGGTCAACAGCGCGGGGATCTACCCGTCGAATCCTGTTCTGCAGATCCCGGACGATGAATGGGATCGCGTCTTCGACATCAACGTCCGCGGCACATTCAACGGTGCACGCGAAGCCGCCCTGCGGATGGAAGACAACAAGGGCGTGATCGTCAATATCGTCTCGACCGCTGCATTTAATTCTAGCAACGGTGCCAACCCGGCCCATTACGTTGCTTCAAAGCACGCTGTCGCAGGCCTGACGAAGAGCCTTGCAGTTGAGTTGGGACAGAGAGGGTTGCGTGCCGTTGCCGTTGCACCAACTTTGACAGAAACGCCTGGTGTCGCCACTAAGCGAATCGATCCCGCCGCCGCTGAAGCTTTGGCAAAGTACGGTCAGTCGCTTCCGCTCGGTCGACTTGGCCAGCCGGACGATATCGCGCGGGCGGTTCTCTTCGCCGCTTCGGATTTCGCCGGGTTCGTGACGGGGAGCATCATCGCAGCGGACGGAGGTGACCTGGCGCGATAACGGCCGCCTCCAGTTCTCATCACTATGGACCCCGTCTGCCCGAACGGCAGGCGGGGTCTTCTATTTCAGGCGCGCTTTCAGGAAGTCGATGAAGCGCTGCATCTTGGTGGGCCGGAGAAGAGTCTCCGTGTTGCCTTCTATAGGGCGCTGATCCGGCTTGAGAGTGTCGAGTTCGGGATGCCAAGGGACTCGGACGTACATTGAAAACTAATCAACCGCGCGACCTCGATGAACAGGTCCGTGTTGTTCAGAATTCCAGAAATCACCCCGTCGGGTTTGTTACCACGCTCGAAGTCGATTCGATCGCGTTGACTACGGCGCTCTCTTTTTGTGTGATCAGGCGGGCGCTCTGCTGTCCTGAGAGATGTGTCCAAAGCCAGCTCCACGCGACAGCGAAGCGTGATCGCGTCCCGATTAGGAAATAGACATGGGCGAGGCCCCAGACCCACCACGCTAACGACCCCTTCAACTTGAAGCGACCGAAATCAATTACTGCGGAACGCTTGCCTATGGTGGCGAGATTGCCCTGATGACGGTATTTGAATGGGCCGGGCGCGGACTTGTTCGCCAACCTTGCGCGGATAACCTGGGCGACGTATTCGCCCTGCTGTTTTGCCGCGGGAGCCACCCCAGGTACGGGTTTGCCGTTCGCCTGTATAACCGATGCGGTGTCGCCGATTACGAACACGTCCGGATCCACGGAAACCGAAAGGTCGCCGCTGACGATTGCTCGCCCCGCGCGGTCCGCTTCGATCCCCAACCACTTCGCTGCCGCTGATGCTTGGACACCTGCTGCCCAGATCACTGTCCGGGAAGAAATAAACTCGCTGCCGATTGTCAGCCCTTCCTTGCTGATTGTGGTGACCGGCGTGCCAACCCTGACCTCCACTCCAAGCTCCTCGAGAGTGGCCTTGGTATAGGCTGACAGATCGTCGGTGAAAGCAGGCAGGACCCTTGGTCCCGCTTCGACAAGCAGCACACGTGAACGGGATGTATCCACGTTGCGGAAGTCCTTGGGCATGGTTCGCTTTGCGAGTTCCGCGATCATTCCGGCCAATTCTACGCCCGTTGGCCCGGCTCCGATAATGGCAAAGGTTAGGAGAGCGTCCCGCTCGGCATCGTCCTGGGCCATCTCCGCGCGTTCCAGTGCTACTAGACCGCGTCGTCGTATCGTCGTCGCGTCTTCCAGGGTCTTGAGACCTGGAGCGGCATCTTCCCAGTCATCGCGACCAAAATAGGCGTGGCGCGCACCTGTTGCGAGCACAAGGGTGTCATAGTGCAGTTTGGTGCCTGAACGGAGCATGACGGACTTTTCGGAACGATCCACGCCGATGACCTCGTCAAGGAGGGTCGTGACGTCCTTACGGTTACGGAAAAGCCGACGGATAGGCCAGGCGATGTCAGATGTCGCAAGTACAGTCGTCGCAACTTGGTATAAGAGCGGCTGGAAAAGGTGATGATTACGCTTGTCCACCAGTGTGATCCTGGTTTTCGCGCCTTTGAGTTTATGGACGAGCTGGAGTCCGGCAAAGCCACCGCCGACGACTACGATCTTATGTTCCGCCATTATGTCTTCCAGGTTGTTTGTTAAAGACTGCGCCGAGCGGGCGGGACCGCGGCATTTGAAAAGGGATGCGCCGGTTTGGCTCGACGCATCCCCTGGAATTACCAGGCGCTCATGCCGCCATCGGCCAGAAGATCGGCACCCGTTACGTAGGATGCTTCGTCGGATGCGAGGAACAGCGCGATGGACGCAATCTCCTCGACTTTCCCGAGGCGGCCGAGCATGACGCGGCCGAGCATGTAGTCAGCCCATTCCTTGTCCTGTAGAAGCGGACGTGTCTGGTTGGATTCGATGACACCAGGGGAGATGGTGTTGGCACGGATGCCGAACTTGCCACCTTCCATGGCGAGGTGGCGTGTCATCCCGAGAATGCCGCCCTTGGCGGTGCTGTGGGCAATGCCAGGAAGCGTCTTGAGGCCCTGCCAGCCGGAGATGGATGCGGTGTTGACGATCGCGCCGCCGTTCTTCTTCAGGTGTGGCCAGGCCGCCTTCGTCAGGAGATAGACTAGGTTGATCTCCTCATTGAGCGTCTTGTGCCAGTCTTCGTCGGAGAGTTCGCCGAACCATCCGAAATACGCCATGGCTGCATTGTTGTAGAGAGCGTCAATGCGGCCGTAGGTCTGGATCGCCAGATCGACGAGGGCCTGGCACTGCGCTGGATCGGTGAGGTTGCAAGGGTGGAGCGAAACCATGTCACCACCTGCTGCTCTTACTTCTTCTACGATCGATTCCGCACCAGCCGGGTAAACATCGCAGCCGATGACTTTCGCCCCCTCACGAGCAAACATCAGAGCCGCTGCACGGCCCATGCCTCCGCCTGTTCCTGTGATGATGCAAACTTTATCCTGGAGTCTTCCTACCACTGTTTTCTTCCTTGATCCGTTCGGCGACCAGCGGTCACGATGCCGACTAGGCAAAGCGACTTGGCGTCGCGCGTCCGCCCTTTGTGAGGCTCGGTCTCCGTCAACGATCTGCCATCTTGGCGACCCGGAATGCGCGAATGCAAAGATACCTGCGATCATCCGCCGCATAAATGGAGCAAACAGACCAAGATCGGAAATAACTGATCCAATTATGGAGCAATCAAAGATCGTCTTTCAGCTTCGTTTTCAGAAACTCTATGAACCGCTGCGTCTTTGCAGGAAGGAGACGCGTCTCGGTGATTGCGAAGAATGGCATCGGAGCACCACTCCAATCGGGGAGCAGTCTCTGCAGCTTACCTTGTTTTAGTTCGTCCGCGACAACCTTTTCAGGAAGGATGATGATCCCCTTATCGAGTGCAGCCAACCCGCGGATGAGAGCGACACTGTTCAGTCGAAACCGCCCATTGACCTTGGCCTCAACCGTTTCTTTGCCGTTGGTAAGTTTCCAGACATTGTCTCTCATCCAGTATAGGCATTGGTGCTGGCCGAGTTCGTCCGGGTGCCTTGGTTCGCCCCGTAGAGCGAGGTAGCCTGGAGATGCGTACAGGAATGGTTTAAGGCGCGCCAATGGTCGTGCGATCAGATGCGAGGTCCCGGGTTCTCCCATTTGGATGACAACATCGAACGGTTCGGCGACCGGGTCAACCGAGCGCTCGGTAAGTTCGAAGTCGAAGGTAATGCCGGGATACCTTTCAGAGAACTCGGCGATGATCGGGACAAGGTATCCCGTCGCGAATTCAACCGGGAAGGACACGCGTAACAATCCTGTAGGCTGCTCCAGCATCTCGCCGAGTTGCTCGTGTGCGAGCTTCGCCTCGTCGACGATCCGCCTGCATCGCTCGAAGTAGATCAGCCCGGCTTCCGTCAGTTCGATCCGTCTCGTCGTGCGATGAAGCAAGCGGAGGCCGATCGTCTTCTCCAGATGAGCGACACGGCGCGAGAGCGTCGAATTCGGAACGCCGGTAATTTGGGCCGCTCCCCGAAAGCTCTTTGCCTTTGCTACCTCGACGAACAGGGCCATGTCGTTCAACAATTCCATGGTTGCCTCATTAATGGATCAATGAGTTCCAATATGGCCTATTATATTCGGTATGTGGAGCGGCCATTTTGTGAAGATTGAAACATTCAGGACCTTCTCCCATGAGCAAAATCTTCACTCCCGTACGCGTCGGGCGCTACGATCTTTCCAATCGCCTTGTCATGGCACCGATGACCCGATCTCGGGCAGGTGATGGCGATGGTGTCATCGCCGGATATGTCGCCGACTACTACGGTCAGCGGTCGGGTGCCGGGCTGATAATCAGCGAAGGTGTCTATCCGTCGGCTAGCGGAAAGGGCTACGTCAGCACCCCCGGCATTGAGAGCGACGCTCAGGTCGAGGCTTGGAAGAAGGTGACCGATGCTGTTCACGCAAAGGGATCCCGCATCTTTATGCAGGTCATGCATTGCGGCCGCATCTCCCATCCATCGATGCAGCCGTACAATGCACTTCCTGTCGCCCCCTCTGCAATCAAACCAGCAGGTAAGACCTGGACCGCGACTGGGCAGCAGGAATTCGTTACCCCGCACGAGCTGACCGTTCCGGAGATAAAAGGAGTTATCGCCGACTACCGGGCGACCACGCGTCGGGCGCTGGAAGCAGGGTTCGATGGTGTCGAGCTACATGCTGCGTCTGGATATCTTCCTGAGCAGTTTCTGTCGAATGGAAGTAACAAGCGCACCGACGAATACGGCGGTAGCATCCGCAATCGCATTCGCTTCGTCCTTGAAGTTCTGGCGGCCATGGTCGATGAAGCCGGTGGAGACCGAGTCGGGATCAAGATCTCCCCCGAAATGAACTTCAACGACGTTATCGATGACAACGCGCAAGCGCTATATTGGGAACTTGTGGAAGAACTGAACCAGTTTGGTCTTGCGTACCTGCACCTCACACGTCAGGGCACTCCTGAGATAGACTATCACGCGCTGCTTCGGCCGCGTTTCAAAGGTCCCTACCTGATGGGTGCGGGGCTGACAAAGGACACGGCGGAGGCCGCAATCGGTGCGGGCAAGGCTGATGCCGTGGTGTTTGGCGAGTTGTTTCTGGCAAATCCCGATTTGCCAAAGCGTTTCCAGCAGAGCTCGGAATTCAATGAGCCTGACAGGTCTACCTACTATGGTGGTGACGAGAAGGGATACACGGATTATCCGAACCTGAAAGTAGCTGAATCTGTGTGACGCTTTCACTGGCGCTTGGTCTTTATTGCCTCGAGCGCCAGTATTCCAATCAGAGTTGAACGCACTCAATGTAATTGCTTATTGTCGCTCTCGCGCTTTCCGTCCGCCACAGAAGCTTCATTTCCATCTGCGGCAAGGGATCGGTCACTTCGAGATAGACGACACCCCGGAAGTTCAAGGACTGCATGGGCGAGGGGACGAACGCGACACCAAGTCCGGAGGACACATAGGTCATCAGGCTCATGATGTGGCTCGTTCTGTAGACATGCTGAGGTGCCAGATCCGGGAAAGAGGTCATCACTCCGGCGATGTTCGAGCGACCGTCTGGTTCGGCATAAACGGCAAGGTTTTCGCCGGAGACATCGGCCACCTTAGCATGCCCGGCTTCCGCCAGTCGATGGTTGTCTGCCACGGCAAGCAGCCACGGCCATGATCCCACCTTGCTCGAAGTGACACCCTTCGGTTCCTTCCCCGTCGTCGCCGCATATCCTACATCGATGTCATCACGAAGCAGGGCATCGGAAACCTCGCTGCTTGGCATCTCCTTCAGGGTGACGTTGACGTTCGGCCATTCCGACGTGAAGCGCCTGATTGACGAAGAGATCAGCCCAGCAATTGCCGCGTTCGCTCCGTAGCCCAGCCTCAATGTTCCCGTCTTGCCCCGGGCGAAATCCCTGACGGTATCGAGCGCCGATCCAACCTGCGCCAATGCTGCGTAGCTCTCCCGGAGGAACTCGCGGCCTGCCTCGGTCAGTTGGACACTCCGTTTCGTCCGTTCCAACAACTCGATCCCTAAAATCTTCTCGAGCGACTTGATTTGCGCCGTAAGGGCAGGCTGCACAATGTTCAGACGAGTAGCAGCTCGCCCGAAATGCAGTTCCTCGGCCACGGCGATGAAATACCTGAAGTGCCTAAGCTCGATGCCTGGATGACGAATGCCTGCAGTTTCCAATAGTAATCACTCCAGATGATTAATGGCGATTAAGAAGCTATTGGAAGTGATATCCCGGAATGTGCTTACTGTCTTGGAAAAAGGATAGAACCATGCTCCAGCCCACCCCGAACAAAGGACCGGCCGCCGTCGCCGTCCAGCAGCAAGACACCGCGCAAACAAAGCCCGCCCGCGATTACACGAAGCTTCTGATCCCGTTATCGGTTGTGACGGCCGTCCTGGTGCTCGTCGGTGTGAGTTCACAGCGCTGGGACAGGTGGATGGCAGGAGCCGACACGCAGACAACCGACAACGCCTATATACGTGCGGAACTGAGCCGCCTCAGTGCACGCGTTTCCGGAAACGTCAGCGCCATCAACGTTGGCGACTTCGATCATGTCAAGGCTGGAGATGTTCTGGTCGAGATCGATCCTGCTGACTATCTCGCCAAGCAGGCGCAGGCAAAGGCGGCTCTTGACGCAGCGATCGGACAACTTGCCAATTTGGAGAACCAGAAGACCCTCCAAAAGGCCGCAATCTCTCAGGCAGAAGCACAGTCAGCAGTCGCGAAGGCCAATGCCGATCTCGCGAAGACAGAGGCTGACAGACAGGTAGCGCTTGCCGATAAGGGGGTTGGTACGCAGCAGAAAAATGAACAGGCACAGGCCGCCGTGCAAACCACTATAGCATCAGCACTGGCCGCTGAGGCATCTGTTGCATCGGCACGGGCACAGCTCGAATACATCGGCGGTCAGGCCGATCAGCTTACAGCCAACGTGGAAGCTGCACGAGCGGCCCTGAAGACTGCCGATCTTTCGGTGTCCTACACCAGGATCATTGCGCCTTTCGATGGTGTGGTCAGCGAACGCCAGGTCCATGTCGGCGACTATGTCACGGCGGGGACAAACTCGATCTCGATCGTCCCGCTTCCTGATGTCTATATGATCGCCAACTTCAAGGAGACCCAGCTTTCCAGGATGAAGGAAGGTCAGGTGGCGACCGTGACAGTTGATGCACTGCCCGGCGAATCCTTCAAAGGTCACGTTACACGTCTGTCTCCAGCCTCCGGTTCGCAGTTTGCGTTGCTTCCCGCAGACAACGCCACCGGCAACTTCACCAAGGTGGTCCAGCGTGTACCTGTCAGGATCGATTTTGAGGCTTCGCCGACGCTGGAACACCTGCGATCCGGCATGTCGGCCGTAGTCACGATTTCGGTTGGCTCGGAAGGCCGTTGATGTCATGGGCGAAATTCTGAAGCTGGTCCTCCCGTTCCGGAGCACAGGGCGGGAAACTCATCACCCGATCCTTGCCGTCTGTGCCGTTCTGCTCGGTCCGTTCATGGTCGGCTTTCATAGCCGCCTGTTCGGAATCGGGCTTGTAGACCTGCGCGGTGCCTTCGGTCTAGGGTTTGACGAGGGTTCCTGGCTAAGTACGCTGGCGACGGCTCCCCAGATGGTGTTCGCACCCGCTGTGGCATGGCTGGCCGCCGCGTTCGGCATCCGACGTGTGATGGTCGGCCCCGCCCTGATCTACGCCACGATCTCGCTGATGATCCCATTCACGAGAGACTTTACGACACTCGCCGTTCTGCATGTCATCCACGGGTCGCTTCTGGGTGTCTTCGTTCCGGCGACCCTGATGATCATCTTCCGGAACCTTCCGATGAAGTGGTGGATCACCGCGATTGCGATCTATGCCTTTCGAGGCGCCTTCACCGTGAATTCCGGCACGGCGCTCCTCGACTTCTATGTCCAGCATTTCGGCTGGGAATATCTCTACTGGCAAGATGTCGTCCTCGCTCCGCTGCTTGCCTTTCTCGCTTTTAAGGGCGCGCCTCGGGAGAACGTGAACATGGACCTCGTCCGTCATGCGGACTGGGGCGGCATGCTGTTTCTCGGCATGGGCATGGCGATGCTCTTTGTCGCAGTGGATCAAGGCAATCGTCTCGACTGGTTTGAGAACGGGATCGTGATATCGATGTTTGTTGGCGGCATAGTGCTGATCGCGGCGTTCTTCGTGAACGAGATGCTTGTCGAGCGGCCATGGGCGCATCTGGGTGCGATCGGAGCGCGCAATGTCGTCCTTCTCCTGTCCGTCGCTCTGTTCTATCTCATGAGCAGCATGTCGAATTCGGCTCTGGTCCCGAACTATCTGACGGCAGTCGCCGGGCTACGTCCGGAACAGATCGGTGCCACACTGGTCACCTGGGTCTGCGTTCCTCTTATGCTCATGACACCGATCGCTGTCTGGGCAATGCATCGCACCGATGGTCGCTTTCTGCTCTTCACGGGACTGTGCTGCTTCGCTGGCGCATCGCTCATCGGCACGGGCCTGTCGCCCGACTGGAACGGCGATAGCTTCCGGACGATGTGCGTGCTTCAGGGGGCGGGACACATCCTCACCTTTCTGCCCATCATCGTGCTCACGGTCGCCAATGGTGACCCCAAGAAGGCGATCGCGGTCGCCGCCTATATCCAGGTCATCAGGCTACTAGGAACCCAGACGGCGCAGGCTTTGATGACGACCTATCTTCGTAAGGGAGAGCAGTTTCATTCCTATCTCACGGGACTGAATGTCGAGCGGGGATCGGAGGCCTCGGTCTCGGCACTGGCAGCGTTGGCCCACAAGATGGCAGGTGCGGGAGCAGCGTTGTCACAGAGCCGTGCCACGGCGGTCCTGTCGCAACAGGTCCAGAAGCAGGCTAACGTGCTCTCCTACATAGATGCGTTCTGGCTGACTTTCTTCTGCGCTCTCGGGGGACTCGTGATTCTAGCCTTCGTTAGCAAGGCGCCAAAGGGGCCGCTGACGGCGTAACCTCTCAAGATGTCAGGAGAGAAGTATGGCTCAGACACCAGAGTTTCATGGTGCTTCCTTGATGCTCGTTCGCCGCATACTTGATCAGTTCTGCACTGAACACGACCTCGCAATTTCCGATGCAAGGGCAGTCGCGGCGGCGAGGTTTCTGATGGACCTTACTCTATCAGAAAAGGACGAATCAGCGGAAATGTACAGAAGAGTCGAGGACTGGTTCAACCACACACGAAGGAACCCGTGATCGCAGGCATAGTGTTCCAATTCCGGAACACGAGAACGGCATATTTCGAATCTTGAGCATTATCAAGCCAGTGATACATTCATATTCGAAACAACGGGACAAAATGCATGACCGACCATTCGATCACGACCATCCCCGCAGATACACCACTTCCGGCGGACGATCTTAACCGTTCGCTGACTGTCGTGTTGCCGGACGACCCATCGATCCCTCACATCTCGCAAGCCGGTAACGTCTACACCATCCTGGTATCAGGCGAGCAAACGGAAGGGCGTTACACCCTGATCGATATGCTCGTCCCTGATGGTGGCGGACCGCCTCCGCACAGGCATGACTTCGAAGAGATGTTCACTTTGCTCGAAGGCGAGCTAGAATTCACCTTCCGCGGAGAAACGCAGACCATCCGCGCACCAGCGACCGTGAACATCCCCGCCAAAGCCCCGCACCGTTTCGCCAACCGATCCGGAAAGATGGCGCATATGCTCTGCATGTGCACACCTGCGGGACAGGAAGAATTCTTCCTTTCGATCGCCGACCGCATTCCTGATCGTCAGTCTCCGGCTCCCAAGCCCGACGCTGTCACGCAGGCTGAAAAGAAGAAGCTCGCTGATTCTCTGGCGCTCAAGTATCGGACCGAGTTTCTTACGGCCAAGTAATCGCCCGACAGGTCCGCGACGGCCTGCCGATCAACCTATCAATCGCCGAAGTATTGAACTCGACCGAAAGGACGAGCGCTTCGACACGCGTATCAAAGAGAGTGATATCCATGACCAAGACAAGACCACTGGACGGCTTCGGTTCTGTGACAGGGGTGCCTAAACTCCCCAATGGCTTCCGCGACGTGTTCAGCAGCCATCGTGTCGATGCCAACGGCATCGGACTTCATGCAGTTATCGGCGGGCAGGGGCCAGCACTCCTCCTGCTCGGTGGTTGGCCGCAGAACTGGTTTGCCTGGCGCTACCTTATGCTTCCGCTCAGCCAGCATTTCACGGTCATTGCCGTAGACCCTCGTGGTGTCGGTCTGTCCGAAAAGCCTTCCGAAGGCTACGATGCCGACACTCTTTCTGCCGACATGTTCGCCCTTATGGACGCGCTCGGTCACGAGAAGTTTTCGATGGTCGGACATGATGTCGGTCTGTGGATCGGTTACGTGATGGCCGCCGACCGCCCGGATCGCATCGAGCGCATCGCTCTCGGCGAAGCCATCGTCCCCGGCCTGTCGCCGTCGCCGCCGCTGCTCAGTGACGACCGCTGGGTCAGCGATTTCCTCTGGCACTTCAACTTCAACCGCGCGCTCGGCGTCAACGAACGCCTCGTCGAAGGTCGTGAGGACCTTTATTTCGGCTACCAGTTCGACACGAAGTCGGGTTCTACGGAGAAGTATCCTGCCTACGGCAAGGAGTTCTATATCGAGACCCTCCGCCGGGTTCCTGGCGCGCTCAAGGCAAGCTTCGACTACTACCGCGCAATTGATCAGTCTATCCCGCAGTATCGTCGCCGCAAGGAGGCGATGATCAGTATCCCGGTTCTCGCATTCTCCGGGGCCCTTGCATGCGGTCCGATGGTCGAGAACGAGTTGCGTACAGTCGCGAGCAACGTGGAATCCGTTATCATCCCGGATTGCGGTCACTATCCGGCCGAGGAGCAGCCCGAAGCTCTTCTCGATGCTCTGCTAAAATTTCTGACGCCCGTCGATAACTGATCTGAGCCGTAGCCCCACAAACCCAATTCGACGCACAAGAGGAAAACTCATGACTTCCAGACCAAAGATCGCAATTATCATCGGCTCCACCCGGCCTACGCGGCTCGCCGACAAGCCAGCCCAATGGATGCTCAAGCAGGCGCAGGCGATTGGCGATATCGACGTGGAGATTGTTGATCTTCGCGACCATGATCTTCCGTTCTTCGACGAAATGGCATCGAACCTCTGGATGCCGAGCCAGAACCCGGAAGCCATTCGTTGGCAGGAAACCATTGGTCGCTTCGACGGCTACATATTCGTCGTTGCCGAATACAATCATTCCATCACGGGCGCGCTGAAGAACGCCCTCGACCAAGCATACAAGGAATGGAACCGAAAGCCTTTCACTGCTATCGGCTATGGCGGTGTCGGCGCGGCGCGTGCCGTCGAACACCTGCGGGCGATCGGGACTGAACTGCAGATGGTTTCCACACGGTCTGCGGTCCATATCGCCGGCGGCGACTTCATGGCGATTATGCCGCGAGGTGGCGACAAGGCCATTGAAGATATCGAGGCAAATCTGCTTCACTCGGCGAAGGCAGCACTTGAGGAGTTAATCTGGTGGGCGAAAGCCACAATGGCAGCCAAGAGCGTTAAGCTGTAGTATTCGATAAGCCGGTGGAGTGCGGGACATATCCCGTTCCGCATCTTTGGTCCGAAATCATGGATCTGTGGAGGTCTGTTTTCCAAATCCCTCGCTCATTTCCAGAACATTACCGAGGTCCATAACGTGGCTTACGGCGGACAATGCTTTATTTTTTAGAGTTTCAGAGTTCCAGAGGGTTAGACAAATTGCACCGCGGGTCTACGGTTCGTATCCTTTCAAGACATTAGGGACGCAGATGTGCTCACACCCGCTCCACCGGAACGGCAAAAGTGTAACCAACACCGCGTTCCGTCTTGATGATCCGTGGCGTACTGGCCACCTGTTCCAGCTTGCGTCGGAGGCGCAGAATCTGCACGTCGATACTCCTGTCGAAGATATCCTCATGCACTCTCGTCGCCTGCAGAAGATGCTCGCGGGTGAGAGGGCGGCCGGCGGCCTCGAGGAAGGCGACCAGGAGCGTATATTCGTTCTTGGTCAAAACGACCGGCAACCCTTCGGGGTTCATCAGTTGTCGCGTTCGCAAGCGAAGTTCCCAGCCTTCGAAGCGCCACTTCCCGCTTTCTGCCTTGCGCTTAGGGTTGGTCAGGCCTGCCGAGCGACGGCGCAGTACTGCACGAATCCTAGCTAGAAGTTCACGCACGCCGAAGGGCTTTGCAAGATAGTCGTCGGCTCCCAGTTCCAGTCCCACCACGCGGTCGATTTCATCTAGGCGATGGCCTGTGATGATGATGACCGGAACATCGGTACGCGTGCGTAATTCGCGCAGTATATCCAAGCCATCGTCGTTTCGCAGCTGTAGGTCCAGTACGACAAGGTCGGGATCAAACTTCTCGTAAGCGATGAATGCTTCCTCGCGGGTGCCGACATGCTCGGCTACGATGTTGCTCTTGCGCATGTACGCGACCAGCATTTGCCCCAATGCGGGATCGTCATCGATCACCAGCACGCTGGCCCTGTTGCGGTTTTCTGACATCGATATTCCACTGCTTTTGTTGCCGAAATGCGGGATGAACCCTTCACTTGAGTGGAACCAGCCGGCCGTCGGCGCTCATCCGTTCGCGATCACTTGCATTGTTGTGCGTGATCAAGCGCCACAGCCCGAACATGCTGACCACAAGGCTTACTGTATCGATGAAGGCGATTGGAGACATCATCAGTATGTCGTGTGCGAGCCAAAGGGCAGTGCCGGCCATGATTAGAACCCGTAGCATGAGTTCCTGGCTATGGGCCCGGCCTATCGCAATCAGCACCGATCCGGCTGCGGCGAAAAGAGAGGCGGGCCCATTCCAGGTCATCAGCGGTAACACGAGCATTGCACCGATGAGTATGAATGTAAGCATGCGCCCGACGCGGGCGTTGGCGACAACGAGCGCGATGCCGATCTGTGCTGTCCCCAGCAGATTTGCCAATGCACCGGTCATTGCTCCGAGCAAAGCATAGTGCAGGGCGAAGCCAATGCCGATTCCGATCTGTACCGTTAGTATGGTCGTCCGGCTGCGAAACAATGGCCAGATCATCAGGCATACGGAGCCAAAAATGGCCGCTGCTGTCGAGAGTTGCAGGTCGAGGTTGATGGGAAACATGGCTGCTCACAAAGTCGGCGTTGCTCCCCGCGCGCTATCGCGCGAAGGGAGACAAAACATGAAGATGATCGGTCATCCGCTTTCGCTCAGATCGAGCGTGCGCGCGGACTGTCCTGTTGAGCGACCGCGGCAAGTGCGGCAGCGAGGAATGAAAGAAGGATACGGGTGACCAGATCCGGCACTTCGAGTGACGAGATGTGGCCGGCACCCGGCAGTTCGACAAATTCGCAGTTCAGGATCTGCGCCATAAGTCGACCTTCCTCGGGTGGTCGCGACAGGTCGTGTTCACCGGTCATCACCAATGCGGGCTTCTCGAGACGACGAAGATCGTCAAGTCCATCCCGTCGAGCGAAGATCATCCGACCGAGCGGGATGATCGTGTTGACCAGAAGCTGGCGGTCGGTCTGGCGCAGCCGGGTGCGAAAGCCCTCGATAAGGCCTTGGCGATCGCGGGAGCTCGACGGACTGAAGAATAGCGGCAGCAGGCCCTCGACGATCTGGTCGGGTACTGCTGCCAAAGCGGCAACTGTGTCCAGCATAGAGAAGTATCGAGAACGTGTCTCCAACTTCTCGCTTCCCATATAGGTGCCAAGTAGAGCCAGTGCGGTGACCCGTTCCGGGTGGGACAAGGCGAGCTCCGCTCCCCACATTCCGCCGACCGAGAGGCCCACGATCGCGAACTTTTTGATATCGAGTGCATCGAGCAGAGCGAGGTGATGCTGGGCAACCTGTCGCAGGTCGGAGGTGCCGGCCGGCATGGCAGCGCTTTGACCATGTGCCCACAGTTCAGGGACTATGACACGGTAGCGCCGGGAAAGTGACTGGATCTGCGGGATCCACATTTCGGCCGACCAGAGATAGCTATGGCCCAGCACGACCACTTCGCCGGACCCCATGTCTGTTGATTGCCACTGAGAACTGACCCGGCGTTTCCACCGAGAATTGACCCGCCTTTAGGTATGTTTCGGGTCTGCGGTCGTGGTCAAGTTCCTCGTTTTCTCCTTTGTCGTTTTGGTGTCGTGCGCGGAGCTGTTCTTGAAGCGGAAGCTGTCGTTTCCGGTCTCAAGGATGTGGCAATGATGGGTAAGCCGATCGAGCAATGCCGTGGTCATCTTGGCATCACCGAAGACGCTGGCCCATTCGCTGAAGCTGAGGTTCGTCGTGATGATGACGCTGGTTCGCTCGTAGAGTTTGCTGAGCAGATGGAAGAGCATAGCACCGCCCGATGCACTGAACGGCAAGTAACCGAGCTCATCGAGGATGACGAGATCGGAGTGGACGAGCCGATTGGCGATCTGGCCGGACCGTCCTTGCGCCTTCTCCTGTTCCAGCGCGTTGACCAGCTCGACTGTTGAGAAGAACCGAACCCGTTTGTGGTGATGCTCGATGGCCTGGACACCGATCGCGGTGGCAATGTGTGTCTTGCCCGTGCCGGGGCCACCGACCAGAACAATGTTGTTTGCGTCGTCCAGGAAGTCGCAGCGATGAAGCTGCTGCACGAGCGCCTCATTGATCTCGCTGCTGGTAAAATCGAAGCCATTCAGATCACGATAGGCAGGGAAGCGTGCCGTCTTGAGCTGGTAGGCCGTCGAGCGAACTTCCCGTTCCGCGGTCTCTGCTTTCAAGAGCTGCGACAGGATCGGAACGGCAGCCTCGAACGCCGGCGATCCTTGCTCAGTCAGCTCGCCGACGGCTTGTGCCATGCCGTGCATTTTCAGTTGCCGCAGCATGATGACGATCGCGCCGCTTGCTGGATTATGACGCATGGCGAGCCTCCGTCTTTCGCAGGGCATCGTATCGTTCGACATTGGCCTGAGGCTCGTTGATGAGCGTCAGGGCTTGCGGCGCATCGATGGTCGGCGGCGTGAAGGATTTGCCGTCGACAAGTCGATGCAGCAGGTTCAGCACATGCGTCTTGGTCGGAACGCCGGACTTCAGCGCCATGTCGACTGCCGACAGGACGGCCTGTTCATCGTGCTGAAGGACGAGTGCCAGGATATCGACCATCTCCCGGTCTCCGCCTGGCTTCTTGAGCAGATATTGTTGCAAGGCCCGGAATGCATCGGGAAGTTCGACGAATGGTGCACCATTACGCAGAGCGCCTGGCTTGCGTTGCACGACTGCCAGATAGTGCCGCCAGTCGTAAATCGTCTGCCCTGGCCGATCGTGGGAGCGGTCAATGACGCGACGATGCTCGCAAACGATTTGTCCTTCTGCGGCGACCACAACACGGTCCGGGTAAACCCGTAGGCTCACCGGCCGATTGGCGAAGGACGCCGGCACGCTGTAGCGATTGCGCTCCAGATGCACGAGGCAGGTCGGAGAAACACGCTTGGTGTATTCGACAAACCCATCGAAAGGTCTGGAAACAGGCATAAGCGCGGGTACTTCCTCCGCCCAGATGTCGGCAATGGTGCCACGCATCTGACCGTGCGGGGTCTGTGCCCAGAACTCCTTGCAGCGTTGCTCGAGCCAGTCGTTCAGGGCATCCAGCGATGGAAAGCGCGGCGTGGGCTGCCACAGACGATGACGCGCGTCCTGAACGTTCTTCTCGACCTGTCCCTTCTCCCAGCCTGAAGCCGGATTCCAGAACTCGGGTTCGAACAGGTAGTGGCTGGCCATCGCCTGGAAGCGAACATTGACGTCACGCTCTTTGCCGCGGCCGACCTTGTCGATCGCGGTCCGCATGTTGTCGTAGATGCCGCGTCCGGGGATGCCACCGAACACGCGGAATGCATGATTGTGGGCATCGAAGAGCATCTCGTGCGTCTGCAGGAGATAGGCTCGCACGATGAAGGCCCGGCTGTAGCTCAGCTTCGTGTGCGCCACCTGCAGTTTGGTGCGCTCATTGCCGATGATCGCCCAATCTTCCGACCAGTCGAACTGGAAGGCTTCGCCGGGATCGAACGCCAGAGGCACATATGTCCCGCGGCCCGTCGTCTGCAATTCTCTCTGCCGATCATCACGCCATTCCCGAGCAAAGGCCGCTACCCGATTATAGGAGCCCCCGTAGCCAAGGCTCATCAGATCGGCATGTAACTGCTTCATCGTCCGCTTCTGTTTGCGGTTTCTCTTCGATTCGGTCTTCAGCCAGGCCGACAACCGATCGGCAAAAGGATCAAGCTTGCTCGGCCGCTCCGGGACCTTGAACTTCGGCTCCACGCCGTCCAGGCGCAGGTATTTGCGAATGGTATTCCGGGATAGGCCGGTCCTGCGGCAAATCTCCCGGATCGATAGTTCTTCTCGAAAATGCCAGCGTCGGATCACGCTCAATAACGCCATGTCGATCACTCCATAGCCCCCGCTGAAAACATGCGAGGGAAGGTTGGAACATGGGTCAATTCTCAATGGAAATATCAGGCCACGCCGGGTCAGTTCTCAGTGGCAATCAACACTTCATGCCGCTTTGCAGGTTAGGGGATCCGGCCTCTTCCTGCAAAATGGCGGGTTCTCTATTCGATTCCGTTCGAGAGTCTAGGAAACGGAACTGAACGATGGAGACATTTTGTCCTGTCCAGCACCGCGTTGTGGGCGTTGATAGATTGACGTCTTACCCGTTCTTAGACCACGGCAGGAAACGGTAGTCGCGCGTATCTTCAAGGAGGGCACGGCAGGCTTCAAAGTTGGGCTAAGTGCCGAAAACTACATCTCGATCACAGGCACATCCCGCGCCACAGCAACACGCGACCTTCAGCAACTCGTGGAGATCGGTGCATTGACGCGTCGGGGTGATTGCTGCCAGTCTCATGAACTCCACGACAGTCATCATCTGGAGAACGGCTGTTCGATTTATCTCAAGAGCTTAATGTCCTTAAATTTTCACCTTCACGGCAGGGCTGATCGGTTGCTTGTCTAACGCCAAATTTACGAAGGCGAATGCGACTCACCGTTCCCTGGTTACACTTACACGCTGCCATTGAAGCAACTCTGCTAGAGTACCAAGAAGGCTCTTTCGGCAACTCAAATAGTTTAGAAAATCTAACGACTCTCTCCATCTTTCTAAATTGAGCTAATTTCTTCTGCGGTATACGTTTTTTTTCAGAGCTGCTCGGGAGGCAGCTGGGAGTGGCGGCTAACCCCGCGCTTCCCCGGAGGAAATTAAGCGTTTTTCAGCCACCGTGAACCAGTCGGGCATGGCGCCTTGCTGCGGTGAGCCCTTATGCGCTGACGTTGCGGGGCACTCCTCATATTCATTCCCTAGTCGAGGACGCTGTCTTATGAATCTCTATTCTCTTCTTTCTTTGCGCGCCGCCAATGGTAAACCCGTGCGGGTGGGGTTGATCGGCGCCGGCAAGTTCGGTTCGATGGTGCTGGCTCAGGCACAGCGCATTGACGGTCTCCATATGGTGGCTGTTGCCGACCTCGATGTGGGCAAGGCGAAGGAATCAATGAACCGCGTTGGCTGGCCGAAGGAGCGTTATTCTGCCACCAGCAGCGGCGATGCCATCAAGAACGGCACGACCTTCGTAACGGACGACGTCAACGCATTGCTCGAATGCGGCGAAATCGAATGCGTCATCGAAGCGACGGGCCACCCGATTGCCGGTACCCGCCATGCGCTAGGAGCGATCGAACACAACAAGCATGTGGTCATGGTCAATGTCGAAGCCGACGTGATGGTCGGGCCGATCCTCGCGGAAAAAGCCCGCGCCAAGGGCCTGATCTATTCCATGGCCTACGGCGACCAGCCGGCTCTTATCTGCGAACTGGTCGATTGGGCCAGAGCCACAGGCTTTGAAATCACGTCCGCCGGCAAGGGCATGAATTTCGAGCCGCGCTACCGGTATTCCACGCCGGATACGGTCTGGGGTCTGTTCGGCTGGACCGAGGAACAGGTGGCTGCCGACAATCTCAATCCGAAGCTCTACAACTCCTTCACCGATGGCACGAAGGCCGCCATTGAAATGGCGGCGGTTGCCAATGGTACCGGTCTTGATTGCCCTGATGATGGTCTCGCGTTTCCACCGGCGGGTCTGCATGATCTGGCTCGGGTGTTCCGTCCGGTGGCCGATGGCGGCCGCATGGCACGCTCGGGTCTGGTCGATATCGCCGCAAGCCAGGAGCCGGACGGCCGCGAGGTGTTCAACAACATCCGTTATGGCGTCTTCGTGACATTCAAGGCTCACAACGAATATGCGCGTGCCTGCTTCAAGCAATATGGCCTGCTGACCGATCCGTCCGGTTGGTATGCGTCGATGTGGCGTCCCTTCCACATCATCGGCCTTGAAACTTCGATCAGCGTCTTGTCTGCGGTACTGCGCAACGAGCCGACCGGATGCTCCAAGGAGTTCCGTGGCGATGCCGTCGCGACCGCAAAGAAGGACATGCAGCCCGGCGAGATGCTGGACGGCGAGGGCGGTTATGCTGTCTGGGCCAATGCCATTCCCGCAAGCCGCAGTCTTGACCTAAAGGCTCTGCCGATCGGTCTTGCACACAATGTCAAGCTCAAGCGTGCTATCAAGAAAGACCAGATCGTGTCGTTCGATGACGTTGAACTCGTCAAGGATCTGGATGTCGTCAACCTTCGCCGCGAGATGGAGGATCGCTTCCGTCCCAGCAAGATCGCTGCGGAGTGAGTGCCGTGACGTCGCTGAACAACGAAGCCTTCGTCGTGATTGCGGAGTTCCAGGTAAAACCTAGTAAGCTCGCCGCTTTTCTGGAGGCCGCGCGTGACGACGCGAAACACTCGGTTGAGGATGAACCGGGTTGCCGACAGTTCGACGTTATCTGCCCGGAAGGCTCCGATGATACCGTCGTCTTCTATGAAGTCTACGACAGTCGTGCGGCGTTCGACGCCCATCTGGAAACGCCTCATCTGGGGCGTTTTCGGGAGGCATTCCCGCCACTGATCGTGGAAGAGCGGCCAGTTCGCTTTTGCGCGCGGCAATATCCTTGATATGCGGGGCATAAAGTCATGACCAGCAAGATCAATCGCATTGCCGTCATCGGTACCGGCATCATGGGTGCGCCCATGGCCGGCCGCCTGGCTGATGCGGGCTTTCAGGTTCAGGTCTGGAACCGGACACCGGAGAAGGCCGCAGTTCTCCGGTCGGAAGGCATTTCGATCGTTGAGAGGGCAGATGCCGCAGCGAAAGATGCGGATGTCACCATCTGCATGCTGAGCTCCGGCCCTGTTTGCGAAGCGGTGCTGCTTGGCGACGGCGGCGTTGTCCAGGCAATACGGCCGGGGTCCGTATTGGTTGTGATGAGTTCCATCCCCGTGGAAACGGCCATTGCGATCGGCGAGGCATCCGCCGCAAGAGGCATCGCCTGTCTCGATGCTCCGGTTTCGGGCGGGGAAAAGGGGGCCAAGGAAGGCACGTTGGCGATCATGGCCGGCGGTGACGAGGCAGCGGTTGACCGTCTCGATCCGGTCTTTGCCTGTCTCGGACGCGTCACGCATGTCGGCCCGTCTGGCAGCGGTGCGCTGACGAAGCTCGCAAACCAGCTTATCGTCGCATCGACGATCTGCGCTGTCGCCGAAGCGTTGACACTTGCTGCACGTGGCGGCGCGAACCCCGCGAAGGTCCGCGAAGCTCTGCTCGGCGGCTTCGCCGATTCGACGATATTCCGGCAACACGGGCTACGCATGGTTGAGGGCAATTTCGTACCCGGTGGCCCTGCGAAATATCAAGTGAAGGACACATCCACGGCGCTGGCTTTTGCGCGAAGCCGTGGGTTGACACTACCGGTTGGCGAGGAGGTTGACCGGCTCTTCCAGGCTATGGTCGATAATGGCGATGGCGATCTGGATCACAGCGGGATTATCCGCGAACTACAGCGCATGAATCAACAATGAGCATGCCAAACACATGCTAGTTTGACCATCAACGGGAGGAATGACCATGAAACACTTTACGATTCGCAGCCTGATCGCCGCAGCGGCTTTGATGACCGTTTCGGTCGCCCATGCGGAAACCCTGACGTTGTCCACGCCGGATGCGGACACATCGGAAATCACGCTCGCTGCAAAGAAATTTGCCGAAATCGTTTCCACCAAGACCAATGGCGAACTCACCATCAAGGTCTTTCCGAACGGCACGCTCTATGGTGGCGACCCGTCCGCAGGAGTGAAGCAGTTGGCCGGCGGCTCGCTGGATATGCTGCTCAACTCGACATCGCTCTACGCAACGTTCAATCCCAAGTTCACGGCGATCGCAATACCCTATCAATTCCGCAATATCGAGCAGCTGCGGGCCTATCTCGACAGCGACCTCGGCCAGGAACTGCAGTCGGATCTCGGCAATATCGGCATCAAGGGTGTCGATCTCTGGTCCCGTCCGCTCCGCCAGATCACCAATTCGAAGCTCCCGATCACGTCACCTGCCGATATGAAGGGAATGAAGCTGCGCGTGCCGAACAATCCGCTGTGGGTCGAATTTTTTGGCGCCATGGGGGCCGCCCCGACACCGATGGCGTTCGCGGAAGTTTATAACGCCTTGCAGCTGAAAGTCGTCGATGGTCAGGAAAATCCGGTCAACGTACCGGTCAGCGCCAAGCTTTACGAAGTCCAGAAATACGCGACTATCAGCAATCATATTGCCGATGCATGGGTGCTTGGCATGAACCCTCGTCGCTATGATGGGTTGAGCGATGCTTTCAAGACAGCGCTGAACGAAGCAGCGAAGGAAACGGAAGCCTGGAAGGCCGAGAATGATGCTGCCGATATCGAAAAGTCGATCGCGACGCTGAAGGCGAATGGCATGGAGGTCAACGAACTGACCGATGACCAGCGCAAGGCCTTCGTCGATGTCGCTGCGGGTCTCGAGGAGAGATTCTCGGCACTCGTGAAGGACCAGTCCTTCTTCGATCGCACGCGCGCCTTCACCACCACCAACTGATGCCTCGCCGGCGCTTTGTCTTAAGGCAAGGTGCCGGTTTCCCATCCGTCTATGCACACTTGTTGGAAGGGCATTCGCATGCGTAGTTCTATGAGTTCACTGCTGGGTACTGTGGTTAGAATCATTGCCGATGTTGCAGCGGGTGCTGCCTGTGCCGGCGTCCTGATCGTCGTCCTTCTGCAGGTCATCGGCCGGTTGACGGGGCACCCTTTGCCCTGGACTGAGGAGGCCACCCGCTTTCTGTTTATCTGGATGGTTTTTCTCGGCTTGGCGGCAGGTTTCCGCACGGTGGAAAGCGCCCGCGTGGTTGTCTTCCTCGTTATGGGCCGACGGCTGTTCCAGCATCTGGCGGTGCCGATCTATGTCGGGTCATCGGTTTTCTTCTTCGGGCTGATGGGCTGGACCGGGTTCACGCTCATGCGCCAGCAAATCATGATGAACGAAACGGCTGCGACCCTGCCCATTCCCATGTGGCTCATTGGTATGGTCATGCCGGTGTCGGCAGTCATTGCGATATTGGCGATCGTCGACTCACTGCACAGCCGTCGCGATCTGATCGCCCTTCCCGAACTCGGACTTCCGGCGGGCGAGATTGCCCATGCCGATGTGTCCATCACATCAGGACATTGATCCATGTCGGTCTTTCTTCTCGTCGCCTTCTTCGGGCTCAGCATGCTCGGCATCCCGCTTGCTGTTGCCTTGGCACTGGCCAGCGTCGCCACCTTGTGGCTCTTCACCTCGATGCCGCTCGATCTGTTGTCACAGACCATGTTCTCCTCGATGAACTCGTTTCTGCTGGTTGCGGTGCCTCTGTTTATTCTGGTTGGCACCGTAATGGAGCGTGGGCGAGTGGCCGAGCGCATCTTCGATTTCGCTGAAGCCATCGTCGGCTGGCTGCCTGGCGGCCTGGGCCACGTCAACGTGATTTCGTCGGTGATCTTCTCCGGCGTGTCCGGCTCCTCCGTTGCCGATATCGCCTCGGTTGGCGCCATCGAGATCAAGGCCATGGAGCGTCACGGATTTCCGAAGGGTTATGCGGTCGGTATGACGCTCTGTACCGCGACACTGTCGTCGATAATTCCGCCATCGATCCTGGTCGTCATTGCAGGCTCGATCGCCAATGTTTCCATCGGGACGTTGCTGGTAGCTGGTCTGGTGCCAGGCCTCTTCATCGCCTTCGCCTTCATGGTCTTCAACCACTTCTATTCCGTCTACTACGGCTATAACCCTCCGTCGCCGTTCAACCTGCGCATGGTTGTCGTGACGGGGTTGCGCGCCATCCTTCCGATGCTCACACCGCTGATCCTGATCATCGGCATTGCCAGCGGCCTGTTCACGCCGACGGAAGCAGCCGCCATCGCAGTGGTCTATGTCGGAATACTTGGCGTTCTGGTCTATCGGACGCTGCCTGTTAACGAACTGCCGGAAATCCTGATCTCGACGGCACGTATTTCCGGAACGATCCTGTTCATCGCCGCAACGTCCCAAATTGCCGCCTGGGTGTTCACCTATGACGGCTTGCCGGAGAAGGTCGCCGACCTGCTGCAGGCAATGAACCTCGGTCCGCTGACGGGCATGCTGGTCATCTTCGTCTTCCTGCTGATAATCGGCATCTTCATGGAAGCCATTCCGGCCATGTTTATCCTCATTCCAGTGCTGATGCCGCCGGTGGAGGCGCTCGGCATCGATCCGATCCACTTTCTGATCGTGACCGTCATGACACTGACACTCGGTCTCGTGACGCCACCGGTCGGCGTTTGCCTGTTTGCCGCAGCGCAGGTGGCCAATATGAGGGTCGAGGACGTCATCCGTGGTTCGCTTGCGCCGATGGCGGTGCTAACACTGGCTATCTTCGCCCTGGTGCTCTTCCCCGTCCTGACACTCGGTCCGATACGTCTGCTGGGGATGTATTGAGCATGAAGGGCAGCAAGCCACCTTCATTCGGAGTGGCCAAATACCCAAGGTTTTTCGTGGTCATGGGAGTCGTGGGGCAGGGAAATTAGAGATAGGTCGGCGTCCCGCCTGCCTTCTCGGTTTTAAAGCGTAGCGATCAGGAGTTGTTGCGAGACCGGCACCAGAGGTTCGCTTCCTGTTCTTATATGGCTCTTCTGAGTTGATCTCAGCGCGTCTGGGTACCCGGCGGCGACGAAGAGGAAATCTGGCTTGAAATAACGCTGCCGCCAAATCTGCTTGCGGAGAGGGCGGCGGCCGAACTGCTTGATCCCGCTCGCTCAACGGGACAGCGAGCCCGAGGGATAGGCTGTCTGCCAAGCCTCCTTTTCCATTCGCAGCCACTCGAGAAATATACGCACCTTTTTCTGCCGAAGATGATCACGCGGACAAACGATCCATTGTGTCGTAATCCTGACGATTGGCGGGGAAGCCACCGGGCAGACCAGACGCCCGCTTTCAATTTCGTCACCCATCATGAGCGTGCTTTCGAGAGCGATGCCCATGCCCCGGACCGCAGCGTCAATCGCCATGTGACTTCGGTCGAACAGGATACGGCGCCAACGTTCTTTCGGAGCGATTCCGGCTAGCGGAAACCAGCCATTCCACTGCGCTTGCGATTTTGCAGAATGTATCAGGCGATGATCAAGCAGGTCTTCAGGCTTCATGCTGCCAGCCGGTGCATAATCTGGAGAACAGACCGGATAGAACTGCTCGTCTGCGACACCCTCGACGAAAAGGCCCGGCCAGCGGCCGTCCCCATGCCTGATCTCGATATCGACGGCTTCCTGGTTGAAGTCTGTCGGTTCGTTGGTGCCATCGAGGCGAAGCTCGAGGTCGGGATGCTTGTCGAGCAGGGTGCTCAGGCGCGGCAGCAGCCATTTGTTGGACAGGGTAGGGGTAGCGCGCACTGTCAATGTCGTAATGGACCTGAAGCCCCGGATCGTTCCCGTCGCGTCTTCGATACGCTCGATCTGATCGGCGATCATCGAGAAATATCGCTCGCCGGCCTCTGTCAAAACGATACCGCGGCCGGCTTTCGCCAAAAGCGCCACCCCGAGTTGCCCTTCCAGCAATTGAATCTGCTGGCTGACGGCGGATGGTGTCACGCTCAGCTCTTCTGCTGCCCGCGAGATGCTTCCTGCCCGTGCGGCTGCGTGGAAAACCAGGATCGACTTGATGGGGAGTTGCATACTTGTCCTGAACTCTCTTGGTCGAGCTAATCTATTGCAAGTGTTTCTGAAAAGAAACGCTCCCTTTGGGCAAAGTACGGTCCGCGACAACACCGGGCAATGCGAAAATGCATCGCTGCGATGCAAGCTCCCGACTGCAGCCCGCCGCCTGTTTCCTCTATAAAGCCTTCAAGAGTTCACATCATAAAGCGATCCAATGACCCACGGTTCAGAACATACACGTTGGCATGTCGGCCAGAAACTGTGGGAGGCACTCGTCTGCGCGCGGACACGTTAGGCTCAGCGCATGCTGTCGCAGAGCAAAAAGCGTATTGAACGCTGAAAAAAGTGCAGGAACTTTCGAGGTTCGGCGTCGTCCTTACACGCAGTCGTTCAAATTGGTTGCGTTCCAAACGGCAAACATCGTTAAGTCTGCCAGACAGACCAGCGTCCTATGAGGGGCGCTGTTCAATAGCTCAATCGTTTGCATCCACGCTGCAGTTCGCATCTTTTCAAGACCCTTCGCCTGCACAGATGGTGAGGATCGCAGTAACAGGCGATCCGCGCCCTTTTCAGTTTGTCTAACGACAATGCGCTCAAGCCGGCTGAGATCGTAGGCGCTGTCGAGTTCCAGACGGTCGCGAACCCGGTGCCGCAATATTTCGATATCGGCTTTTACCAGAAGCTCCTGCAACGGCCG
Source organism: Agrobacterium tumefaciens (assembly GCA_025559845.1). Classification (NCBI taxonomy): domain Bacteria; kingdom Pseudomonadati; phylum Pseudomonadota; class Alphaproteobacteria; order Hyphomicrobiales; family Rhizobiaceae; genus Agrobacterium; species Agrobacterium tumefaciens. The sequence goes on along the minus strand of CP048470.1, from coordinate 48,161 downwards.
GATGGACGTTAGAAGCGCAGGAACGCTGTCACTACCGAAATAAATTGCTGCCAGTCTAATGAGCTCCACCAAGGTCGCTATCCATGAGAGCGGCTGTTCGATTCCCAAAGAGCAGCCACTGGCGTGGAACATCAGCTCCGAAGGCAAAATTCTCACACACGCAGGCTGTGGCAGCTTCGCGATCACGCTGCAAATTCTGCAGATACAGCACCTTGTGCACGCAGGGGTTAACGCGAAGGTGATGATAGCCATGCCACCGGAGAAACGATGCAGTGTAGCGACCGGACGCTGAAGCTGCTAAACGCATCGCTAATTCCCCCAGGAAAAGGAACCGTCATGATTCAGCCGACGACTTCGTTCAAGGAAAATCTGCAAGGTCTGCCGTCCATTGAAGGTGTCGCTCGGATAGACCTTACCGACGGGGCTGGTGTGATTGTCGCGACGATCGAAAACCAGCCCGGCAAACAGGGGTCGCTCGCAGTCTACCAATATCTCCAGCAATGCTTCGGTGTGCTCAATGTGGAGGCTGCCACCCACGCGGTCGATGTTTTCGCCGAACACGGTGACGATGCAAAGAAGCGACCCGGTGCTCACCCGAATATCGATCGATTGCTTGAAATCATTGACGGCGCCGCGCCGTTGAACATCAGGGTTGTTGCCCGGTAGGAGCTTGCTTGCCTGTTCGGATGGATCCTTGTTTCCTGGCAGCCTTGGAGAAATGCTGGAAATCCGGATCCTCGCGTCGAGAAGGGGGATATTGTGCTTGCCATGCATCTGCGTTCCTTGACGTCAATTCCCAGGTTCTTCTCATAGGGAAAGGTGGGCCTAATTCATGCTATCTCGAGGAGTAAGAGTGCTGGTTGTCTCTGGCCGCAGGCTTTGTTTGGGGGCAATCGTTCTGTTGATGACCCTAGGAGCCGCGATGTCGCAGAGCGACGATTACCGCCTGATCAATGCGGTCGAGCAGGGCGATGTGCCTGCCGTTGCGGCTATGCTGAAGGCCGGAATGAATGTGGACGTCCGGAACGAGCGGCGGCAAACTGCCTTGCTTGTTGCTACGCATGCAAACAACGTCGCAATTGCCCGCGTGTTGATCGAGGCTGGCGCGGATGTAAATGCAAAGGACGATATTCAGGATAGCCCCTATCTGTACGCAGGCGCGCGAGGGCATCTGGAAATCCTCAAGCTGACGATTGCCCATGGAGCGGACCTGCGAAGCACCAATCGATACGGAGGCACAGCGCTGATACCAGCGTCAGAGCGCGGCCATGTGGAGACTGTCGAGACGCTCATTGCGGCAGGTGTCGATGTAGACCACGTCAACAATCTCGGATGGACAGCCCTGCTCGAAGCCATCATTTTGAGTGACGGCGGGCCGAAGCACGTTGAGATCGTAAAGCGCCTTGTCGATGCGGGTGCAAATGTACAACTTGCCGACGGCGATAACGTGACCCCGATCGAGCATGCGCAAAAGAGAGGCTATGCGGAAATCGTGGCGATCCTGAAAGGACGATAGGTTTTTCGCCTTCGGATCTTTTTCTGGGATGTCCAGGCTGAATGTGCCGGAAGTGTCACCGGTTTAATGATCGGGTGCTGTACGGAATGCCGGGCATCAAGGTCCCTTCGCCCTTTCGATCAGGACGTGCGGACGGTGCTCAAGACCCCAGGCGAGCTATTGCCGACTTACATCGGCTTAAAAGAACTTTCCATGAATCGAACGGCAAACCGCCCTCTTGGATGATGTGCAAATAACTGCGAGAGCCAATGTCAGACAGCATTCTTCGATACGTACCCACCGATCCGTTTTTTACACCTGCTGTGGACGACGCAACCGCGGCCATCGCGGTGCTTAGATCAATCGCCCCGAACGCGGAGCAGATATCGCATATCTTCGAAGAGAAGGTCGTGTTTTACAATCCGGGCGAAAACTGGTTAGGAGTGAAGTGCAGTTCTTGCGGAGCGGATGCAGAGCCATGGTGGGATGACGCCATGAACGCCGCTTTTGCGACAGACTTTGAAAACCTCGACGTGGCGGCTGGCTGCTGTGGCGCTCACTTGTCCTTGAACAATCTCAGGTACGTATGGCCAGCCGCGTTCGGTCGGTTCGCCCTGGAAGTTCTCAATCCGTACGTACCGGACACGACAGAAGAACAGGATTTGCAGGTCGCTCGTTCCCTCGGAACGTCGTTGAGGAAAATATGGGTGCGTCTCTGAGCGCTCCATCGGCCGCAGCGTTGGCTTTTGCGGTGTTGCTGATCCTACTTCTGATTCCGACCAGCCTTCGCCGCTAGGCGCCCCTTAATGGGGGCCGGTTCCGGCTTGGAGCGAAATGACACCCGAAGAATGTGCTTCGATGCACCATAAGTGGAGTTGAAAGCAACCGCTCGCCGTTCGATGTCGCGACAACCGGGCAACCTACACTGTCGTTAAGCCGGATCACCTTTGGGAAATTATCCGACGTGCGGATCGGTAAGCGTCGGAAGCCGATCGGAATCCCGGCCAATCCGAAGGGTAGCGTTCAGCCACGGGGAGAAATTGCTGTCAACGCCAGCGGGGCGGCCTCGTCACCGATCCCCATGAAGGCTTGACGCAAGCCATTCGGAATTGCGGCGTCTTTCGCCGCGCATTAATTTCGGAATATCCCATCTGTAGATGCCAGAGGAGCCAGATCTCAGCAAAACCCGTTTAACTTAAGGATTCTGTAGGCTCCAATCACAGCGCGGAGCTCGTCTTCAGAATTTCGATCTCCGTCGTTGGCGTCGGGATGGTGCATCTTGAGCCTTTCCTTGTAACGACCCTTGATTTCGCTGGCCGTGGCCTGGGTGGAAAGACCAAGCGTTTCGAAAGCTTTGGCTTCAAGTGCCTTCAGCTTTCTCTCTTGCTGACCGATCTTTTTCTGTCCCTGCGTGCCGGTTCTGCGCGCATTAAGCGTCTTCGCAGAGCCGGAGCGCTCCATTGACGGCATCGGGATCTCCGTTGCGTCCTGAACACGAGTTCCCCAGGTTTGACGGGAGCCGATCGTTGCCTCTTTCTGATAACGGGCGACGTCGGGATTCGTTGGTGCTGCCGTGTAGCTGTATCCCTTGTTGTAATCTTTCACATGCTCAAGACAGAAGAGAAGGAAAAGTCCTTCACCACCTGCTCCCACAGGCGCACGGTGGGTGCCGCTTTTTTCGCACCCATCCCACTGACATCTCGGACCTGAAGGTTCGCTGACAGAAGAGGACCTCGTACGAGTGGACCGGAGGCCGACGAATATTTTCGAATCTTGAGTCATGGTTACCTTATGGACTCAGAGGCTTGCCCGGGCAACACCGAGAAGTCCAAGTGCTCACCGACTCCAAGGGAGAACTCAACATCGCTGGTCGATTGATACGGGAACGGACTGTGTTTGCGAGTTCGTAAATCTTGGGTGGCATAGCCGAGAGCGAGCGGAAATATGAGGCGAGCTTTGATCGAAGATGTAACGGGCGCCTTGCTTTGGAGGCTGTTTGGCCGTCGCAATTCTCATCTTAGTCCAAATCCCTCTGAAACAGTGAACGCAATTCAATATCCGCACCTTGACTGAGCGCGCGGGTCCAAGCATTGGGGCATGGCGGTCGTTCTCACACGGGTACTGGTGCGTATTGTGTGCTCGACCGCTGTAACCGGATTGGAATGGAATGGCCTCGCAACTTGACTTCTTCGCAGCTCCTGCTGCGCCAACCGCGGCGCAAACTGCTCGACCGTCGGTTGCCGCGAACGATATGGGCGGCGCTGGTAATGAAGATATGGCACGCCGTCTGGAAGCGACCGGCAACTACCGCATCTTGAGAAAACTTCAGCCACGTCCGACCGTCACACGCCCACGGCCGGAATTTCCGCGCCAGGGGGTCATTCTCGATACAGAGACCACAGGCCTGAACTATCGCACCGACGAGATCATCGAAATTGGCGTGATCGCCTTCACCTTCAACGACGATGGAGAGTTTGGTGATGTGACAGGTGTCTATGGCGGACTTCAGCAGCCGACGATCACTATCCCTGCCGACATCACCCGCCTGACAGGTATAACAGATGAGATGGTCGCGGGGCACGTTATCGACACCGCTCGGCTGAATGCCCTTATCGAGCCTGCCGATCTCATCATCGCGCATAATGCTGCATTCGATCGTCCCTTCTGTGAGGCGCTTTCTCGGATTTTCGTCAATAAGGCCTGGGCCTGTTCCGTCTCGGAAATCGACTGGCCTGCGCGCGGCTTCGAGGGCAGAAAGCTCGGTTATCTGATCGGCCAATCCGGATATTTCCACGAAGGTCATCGCGCGGTCGATGATTGTTTCGCCCTTTTGGAAATCCTTGCGCGGGCCAGACTGGGCGCAACCATCACGCCGTTTTCGGAACTTTATCATGCCAGCCAGCGCACTCGCGTCCGAATTTATGCTGAGAACAGCCCCTATGACATGAAGGATCATCTGAGAGCGCGGGGTTACCGCTGGTCGGACGGTTCCGACGGTCGCCCGAAATCCTGGTGGGTGGAACTGTCCGAAGAGAAGCTGGAGGAGGAACTGCATTTTTTGCGGATGGAAATCTATCGCTGGGATGCCGATCCGCCGGTCAAGTATCTGACGGCGTGCGATCGCTTCCGGTCTTTCTGAATGGTCGGGAGGGGTCGTTGACAACCATTCTGGGAATCGATGCAGCCGAGTGGCGTCGCGTTGGTTTCCTCCATGGATAACAATTGGCACCTGATCTTCGCGGGGCCGTCCTACAGTCATCTTCTGGACCACGCCGAGGCGGGCGTGGTTTCCATTTCCAGGCCGTCAGGCTCGGTCCCGAAGGCTGCAACTCTCCTTGCTGCAGCAGGGAAAATCGCTGGAGTTCCGGTCGACCTTGTTGCCGTGGACATGCCCCTGTCTCTCGAGCCGATCAAGGCACGACGAGTTTCAGACAATCTGGTCTCGGCTCATTATGGCGCCCGGCATTGCAGTACGCACACGCCGAGCGCGACGCGGCCCGGCAAAATCAGCGACGATCTGAGAGGCAGTTTTGAACAGTGCGGATACCGGTTGCTGACGGAAAAGGTTGATGTGCCTGGCCTGTTGGAGGTCTATCCGCATCCGGCCTTGGTCGAATTGATGTGCGCCGAAAGGCGTCTGCCCTACAAGCACGGGAAGATCCGTAAGTATTGGCCAGGAGAAAGCCCCGCCGGCCGTCGCGCCAAGCTTTTCGAAACCTGGCGGAGGATCGTCGCCTGCCTTGATGAGAACCTACGAGGCGCGTCTGCTGTCTTGCAGCTTCCTCACTTCGAGGCGCCGTCATGGCAACTGAAGGCGTTCGAGGATACGCTCGACGCTGTCATCTGTGCATGGGTTGGGATATGCGCCTTCGAGGGCTCTGCCGTGCCGTTCGGGGACAAGACCTCGGCAATCTGGATTCCCCAATCAGAGCTCCTGACACTGCCGCGGGGCCTGCCATGATACAATTCCTGCGGCAATGGATCGAGCCTCGTCGGGCGATCCGCCGCCGTTGGTAGGACGCTGCCAGACGGCTTGCTGCCGTTGACCCGCTCAAAGCCTATTATCAAGTGCAGCGAAGAGCCGCATGCAATCGCGCACAAGGAAACGCCGGTGAATACTGGCATTGCACCAAGGTCGCCAGCGAAGTCGCGCGCATCGAGCCGCGTGCGGTGATAGACTTCGAGGTCCTCAAGGCAATTGCCGATCAGAAACCGCCGGTCGCGTGGCCAGTAATCATCCGATCTTCTCGATCACCTGCCGAATCTAGCAGCCGGAGCGTTCGTTCGTACTCTTCAGAACTATACTTCATCACTAGAGCAGTCTTCGAGATCAGAATTGGAATTGTTCGCAATGGTCCCGATTGCTGCCGTAGATGAGGATTCGGTGTGCATCGGTGATTTACTCCACACACTCAACAAGTTGGAGATAGTTTACCTATTTTGTGAGTCACCAAAGTATCATAGATATTGAAAAGAATGGCCGGCAAGTGATATCGATATGGAAATATTTCCAAATCAGCAGGTTTGCCATGCGATTTATTTTCTTTCTGCTCGCATTCGTCGGCATGTCCGGTAAATGCTATGCCGAATGGAACATGAACCAGGTCGACAAGAAATACTCTATAGTAAGGAACCAATGTATTGTTGAGACAATGCCCAAGACAAGACACCAGGGCGGTCTACCAATATGTTATGCGGCGGTAGCTGCAACCCTACTTGACGAATTCAAGTGTTATGAAAAAGACAACAAAATTGTGTAAGTGTGCCTGATGTGGAGAAGGTATCCATGATCGACCTGGCGCGTTTCAGCCAGAGGATCGAAGATCAGGACGATAAAAGAAATCGGTATAAATACGAAGGCATTCCGCAGGGCGGCAGCACTTATGACGTGTTGCTGAGTGTCTGGTATGCAGACAGTACCATCTCGCTCGATTGCGTGCCTGATAATGCACACTTTCTCAAAGGTGTCTCGCCGGACATCACCGGGGCGCTTGATGGCGGCATCCAAGGCGGCTTATGGGACAAGTTGAAGGGCTTTCACGAGATGTTAGGGGGGACCAGACTTACTCCCGAGCAAGCCATGGTTCTCAAGCGTGACTTCATTCTGCAGCCGGACATAGAGACGATTCAAACCGCATTCTCTCAAGCGCGATGGCCGCTGGTGCTGGACAAGTTACTTGTCCCGGAGAAATGTGCCGAGGCTTGGATGGACCAGCTCAGCACGGGTAGTCGCATGGACAAACCCAAGTTTTGGCCGAGTAATGAAGATCAGGACAAGGGTAAGCGACCTACCTACGCTGAGGTAATCAACCAGATCAGGGATGTCATCGCAAACCTGAAGAGGCCCTTGGCAATAAACTTCTGCGCGGTTCTGAAGCCTGAGTTCAAAAGCACCGCACAATGCGCTAGTGCCGGATTTGCTCATGCTGTTGTGATCGAAGGCTATCGCCAGATGTGCAATCGCTCGGGTGCCTGTGTTGACTCTCTCAAGGTTCGCAACTCTTGGGGGGATGGGTGGCAAGAGGCCAATAATGATGGCTGGATTGATGCAAAGACGCTTTTAAATGCAACCTTCTACGATACCCAGTTTCTAACTTGGCTGGAAAAAAAGCCCCCGGTGCAATACTAACGGTGTCGCCATAAACGGAGTTTTCTTGGTTCTCGCTGAGAACTGGCCCGATCCGCAGGAACCAAGCCCGCACAGATCGTCGCGCTGAAGACGACATTTCGAATTCTTCGTCTGCTTCATGGCGCACAGGAATGGCCAGACTGTCTGCCGGTAAGCTGATGACCACGCTCGCGTGGAGACCAACTGTTCTGATCCCATCAAGAGCAAGAATTTTGCAAGTCTCCCCGCGTTCAGGCCCCCGCAACCAACGATTCCTGCTTCTGCATCAAGCCCTTGCCACGCAAGGGCTTTTTGCGTTCTGGCCCTCATACCAGTCGTAGGTAAGTTTGACTCTCGCGGGGATTCCTGGCCTCCCTGACCTGAGCCCCTGAACTTCCTCCAGTTTTTGGGGATCAGAGCAGTCCCAGAGCAAGAAAACCCAAGACTCTCCTAAAAACTGGAGGGACGATGTGGCTCAGGTCAACAGGACAGTCATGTGACCAACGCGGTCAAGCCCTTCTTGGGTCACAAGCAAACGCCGAGGCAAAGCCTCACCGCAAGGCGCTCCCGGGTGGCCGACAAGTCCAGGGAAAGACATGCTGGTCGATCGGAGTGTGGGTCAAACCACACCAGGACGCCTTGCAGCGCCAGCCTACCAAGCGGTCGATCGGTATTTGAGACAAACCGCCCGGGAACTGGTTATCATCTTCTGACTGTCCGAGTGATGCACGAGGCCGCCGCCATGAGAAGGACGCCGATCATGAAGTGCTTGCTCCAAGGCATCGAGGACGAAGCCTGCATGCGCCGTCTGGCTCTGATGATGGAGCGGCAAAGACGGCCTCGACGGCTGGGCGCTTGAGCACCGGCCTGTCGAGCGTCCGGACCGGGGCCAATTCGCGCTCGTCTGTTTGTTTCTCCCTCGCCACGGTCATGTAGTCGGCCGCGACACCGCCGTCTTCTTCCATCTCCAAAACCTTAGTAGACCATCGGTTCCCGGATCTTCAAGCAGCCATCTCGCCTTGGTCGAGAAGATCGTTGTGCAGCTTTCGATAGCCGTAAACCTTGTCGCTCTCTTCCCATGCCTCCAGGAGCAGATCGGTCTGTTGCTTGTCCTCGCTGGTTCGCCTGCTCAGCGGGTTCTTCAGCCAAGTGTACCGGCAACACAGGGCGGATGCCTTCGCTTGGTTCGCAACCTAATGCTGATTTTCGGAAAAATACGGTTAGCCATTGATGCGCATCAACGCGGGCATTCGTCCAGATGGCATCGTTTTCGATCAGTTAAACGGTGAGGAAGCCGAATGCGAGAACGTCAAAGTGAGGAACAGGGCAGGCCAACCCATCAGCAAAAGAACGATAGGCATCTTGAACAAAAGCAGTCGTTTCAGGTGGCCGATTTCGAACTCCAGAAACACGGAGACGACGGCTGGAAGATTTTTGCTGTTTCCGACCGGGGTATCCATTGGATCGCAGGGAATTTTAACGAGTGGAGGAGTGGTGAGACGTTGCTCACATTGCAGGAAGCGAACAAATTTCTGCGTGAGGCGAGGAAATTTTCTCTTTGCACGAGCTACAAAGGTCTCAACGGTAAAACCATACTCTGACACATCTCTGTCAAGATCGGCTTGGGACGGGCCGCCGAAGTTGAATGATGGCCCTGTGGTTTCCGCTTTTTTGTTTCGCAAGAAGGAAGGGTTTAATTTCTTAGTCAGAGAGGTGGAGCAATGCTTGTGCGAGAAATGACCCACAATGAATGTCTGGCCGTACTCACGGAAGGGAGACTGGCGCGGATGGCATGTGCTAAGGACAGCACCCCTTATGTCGTCCCGATATACTACGCTTACTCCGGAAATAGTCTCTACGCCTTCTCGATGCCGGGAAAAAAACTGGATTTTCTTCGGTCGAACCCGCGTGCCTGTTTGCAGGTCGACAAGAGCCGTGGCGATCATCAATGGGTGAGCGTTATAGTTGATGCGGCCTTCCGCGAACTGCCCCAGGAAGACCCGCCCGGTGAGGAGCGGCTCCATGCCTGGTCGCTTCTCTCGCACCACTTTGACTGGTGGGAACCGGGTGGGCTGAAACCGCAACCGCAACCGCAACCTCTTCGCGCCGCTTCCCGGCATATATTCTTCGCTCTGGATATCAACGCCTTAAGTGGAAGAGAGGCGATGCTGGGTGAGCCTGAGCGGGTTTCGCCGCAATGATATGGATGCGGTGAATGCCAACTCAGTCCAGAGCGGGACTGATAAGAGAATGTCGACAAATGACCACGGGAGGTCTGCATTGTGACGATCTACGACGAACGTGAAAAAATGGCAGAACAACAATATGTCATCCAGATAGAAAAGCCGTTCAGGGTTCGCGCGCGGCGCGACAGATTACTGGCGAACTGGATGGCAATGTTGCTTGGTCGAGATATCGAGCGTTGTCTTGAAGAGATAATCGAAACTGATTTTACACGGGGTGAGGAAGGTATCCTAAAAAAACTGGAGCACGATATCGGCGTTCTGGGACTGTCGGGCGCGCATGAACTGATACGGGAAAAAATGCATAAATATCTCGCAGATGCCGTGCGCGAGGTCGAAGGGTCGATCGGGCAATAGCACAGGTGCCCGTGGCCGTGACGACGACACATGGACCGCCCGATCCGCCAGCACTCGCATGTCGCACCACGCGGACGCAGCAGGCCTAAAACTGTTGACTGTCGTGTTCGTTTTTCGCTGCTGACGGGCCCTGTGCCTTATCCCAATCGTTGCACCGTCTCCACACGCCTTGCCTGATATATGCTGCCGGGCTCGTCGTTTCGCGCCCGCTTTGGCAAAGGAGAAAACTTTCCGAACCCGAACCCGAACCCGTTGGCCGCCAAAATCAGTGGCCGGGTTGACCGCGGTCAATGGCAGTTCTCGCAAGTTCTCCGATCATGACCGCGTTTATAACGAGCAAAGGGGGAATGGTCATGTACGACAATACTCTTTGGCAGAACATTATAGATGCGCTCGACTTCGAACCCAGCATTGATGCGGTGAACATCGGCGTTGCTGTCGATGCGGATCACTTGCGAATTTACGGATCCTCGCGCGCCACAGCGCTGCTAGGCACGCAGCACAAGGACTGCTCGTTTCGAGCACGGTCGGGGAGGAGTGTATGATGTTCTCTACGCTACTGTATATCACCAAAGGTAAATCGGTTGAGCTGGAGGGCGATGCTGCTCTCAGACTGGCAGATGAGGTGGGCAGTCATCTTTCCGTTTTGTTGACGAGTGTCGCGTCGCCTCCGCCGGTCGGTGCACATATGGAAAGTGTCTCCACCGCGTGGCTTGGCGAGCGACAGGCGGATCAGGACAGGTTGGCCAGACGCTCTCTTGCTCTGAACACCTACTTCAAGGACAGGATTTCTTCATACGATATAGAAGAAGCCTATACCGAGATATTCAATATGGACAACGTCGTCGGTTATCGTGCACGATTTGCGGATGCCGTGGCCTTAGGTCCGGATATTCTGGGTGATCCGTCGCTACGCGACGCAGTCCTTGACGGAAGCCTTTTTCACGCGCGTGTACCCGTGCTGATAGACCCGCTCAGAAACTTCTCCTGGGACCAAAACTCGGTTCTCATCGCGTGGTCTGACACACCTGAAACAGCCGCTGCGGTCAGGGCAAGCATTCCGGTTCTGAAACGCGCGAGGTCTGTTCAGATCCTCGTTGTTGATCCGGATGGCGAACGGGAACTCGCGGCCGAACTGCGCTCCTACCTGGCCCATCATCACATCACGCCGTCGATAGACAGTCTGATGAGCCAGGGCCGGACCGTCGCCGAGACCGTCGAAGTCTACGCTGAACGCATTCAATCAGGGCTGATCGTCATGGGAGCCTATGGTCATTCGCGGCTACGCGAACGGATTTTCGGTGGCGCTACGCGTAGCCTGATTGAACAGATCAGGCGGCCGCTCTTTCTGGCACGATAAACACTTGGATGGACCCGACAGCCCGGCAGGTGCAGAGGGCGCAAGCCACACGGCTTCAAGTCAAAAGGTGAAAAGATGAAAGCTCTTGTTTTTCAAGGACCGGGCCAAAAAGCGCTTCTGGAACGACCCAAACCCGTAATTCAAGGAGTCACGGACGCAGTCGTGAGGATTACCAGGACAACCATTTGCGGGACGGATCTTCACATACTCAAAGGCGATGTAGCCTCTTGCGCGCGTGGACGCATTCTCGGACATGAGGGCGTCGGCGTCGTTGACGACGTGGGCGCTGCGGTGTCCCGCTTCAGGAAGGGTGATCGCGTTCTTGTTTCCTGCATTTCTTCGTGCGGCACGTGTGATTACTGTCGTCGGGGAATGTATTCGCACTGCGAAACCGGGGGCTGGATTCTGGGCAATACCATCGACGGTACGCAAGCGGAATTTGTGCGAATCCCGCACGCCGATACCAGCCTTTATCCCATTCCGGCGGATGCCGATGAAGAAGCCCTGGTCATGCTGAGTGACATCCTCCCAACGGGCTTTGAGTGCGGCGTCCTTAATGGCAAGGTTCAGCCCGGCAATACGATCGCGATCGTAGGTGCTGGTCCCGTGGGACTGGCGGCGCTTTTGACGGCGCAATTCTACTCGCCCGCCGAGATAATCATGGTTGACCTTGACGATCATCGACTCGCGATAGCTCGTCAATTCGGCGCGACGCATACTATTCGCGCCGATGAACCTGACGTGGTGGCGCGCATTTTCGAGTTGACAGATGGCAAGGGCGTTCACACTGCGATCGAGGCCGTCGGTGTGCCATCCACGTTCGAATTCTGCGAGGAGATTATCGCTGCCGGCGGCGTGATCGCCAATATCGGAGTTCACGGCCTCAAGGCAGACCTGCACCTTGAAAAGCTGTGGTCGCGGAATATCGCCATCACGACACGGCTGGTCGATACAACAAGCACGCCCATGTTGCTGCGCACGGTGAAATCCGGCCTCATCGACGCCGGGAAGATGATCACTCACCGCTTCAAACTGGACGATATTCTCGAAGCCTATGACACCTTCAGCCGGGCGGCCAGTACACATGCGCTCAAGGTCATTATCGAGATGCCGGCAGCACACGAGCAGGTTGTGCATTCAGACGACGGTAAGCGTGTTGCCGAGGGGAGAGGGCCAGATACCGGCGTCATTCTCTCCACGCGAGTGGGCCTGTTACTTGATGTGCGGCCCGTGCGAAGTGACGATGAACCGCATCTTGCGGAGCTTTTCAGGCATGTCACACCCCAGGACCTGCGCTTTCGCTTCTTCGGCGGTATCGGGGAGGTGAGCCATGAGCGCTTGGCGTCCATGACCCTGGTGGATCATCGGTTAACCGAAAACTATCTGGCTTTCCTCGAAGGGACGAATACGCTCATTGCATCCGCCCTGTTGTCTTGTGACGATGCAGAAAAGAAAGCGGAGGTCGCCATCGTCGTGCACGGCGACTATAAAAATAAGGGCGTTGCTTGGGAGTTGTTGCGCTATGTGTCGAACAGGGCGCGCGAAAAAGGCGTTCAAACGCTGCAATCGATCGAAAACCGAAACCATATTTACGCTGTCAACTTGGAAGAGGAACAGGGTTTCGTCGCAAGGCCGTACGAAGGCGACCCGACATTGGTCCTGATCGAAAAAAATCTCCGGTGAAGCGTCGATAAGTACCAGGCGATCTGCATGCAATCCCGATGCAGCATAAACAATCAGTCGAAGCGTATTGTTTCAGGTTTCAGCGTCGTCAAGCGCCCGCTTCATTTTTCGCAGTAGCACGGCGCGTTGTTTTTCGTCGGCTGCTTTCTCCATCCGCTCCTGCAGGTCGATGATCAGGGACTGGAAATCATTATGCCAATCTCGGTGTCCGACGTGGAGCGGTTCAAGTCGCGGCAGTTCCTGCTGCGTTGAAACAGCAAGGGCGCCTTCGCGCGTGAGGCGATAAGTTGAGTCCAATGCCGGTTCGATGATGGCAAATGTAGAGTTCATTGCCGCGAGGCTGGCGTTCAGACCGGCGATTGCCGGACGTTCGCCGTGCACCAGAAAAACCGCATGTTTGACGGGAAATCTGGCGGCAACCCACGCCGCCAGTTCAGGCCCGTCCGCATGACCGCTGTAGACGTCGAGTTTGCGAATATTGGCCCGTACGAAAATTTCATCGCCCTGGATACGAACGGTAGAGGCTCCGTCCTCCAAGATGCGGCCGAGCGTGCCGGAGGCCTGATAACCTACCAGCAGGACTGTTGCTTCTTCTCTCCACAACCAGTTCTTCAGACGATGGCGAATACGACCTGCCTCGCACATGCCGCTCGCCGCAATTACGATGTGAAAACCCTTGAGATTGTCTATGGATCTGGATTGTTCGGCCGTCTCTGTGAAGCGAATTTGCCGCGAGCGGAGTGCACGCGAGAGTAGCTCACCATTTTCGAGTTCCCGGGCGTGACGGCTAAAAACTTCTGTCGCCCGCGTTGCCAGTGGCGAATCGATAATGATTGGGCAACTTCTGATGGCGCCCGCATCAAGCAGGCTGAACAGATCCGCAAGAAGCTCCTGCGTCCGTTCGACCGCGAAGGAGGGAATGAGAAGCGCGCCGTTTTGATGACGGGCAGCGAGCTGCACCTCATCTCGCAGCATTTTTCGCCTTTGCTCCGGCGAGGGATCATTGCGATCGACATCACCATAGGTACTTTCGCAGACAAGATAATCCAGACCAGAAGGTCCCTCCGGTACAGAGTGGAACAGTTTGTGCTGCGGTCCGATGTCACCGGAGAAAAGCAGGTTCCGGCGCTCCGGGCCGTTTCCAACCTCAACTTCGACAGATGCAGAGCCGAGGAGATGGCCGGCATTCCAGAAGCGGAACCGAAAGGCGGGTGAAATCACCATCCATTGCTTCATGGGATAAGCTCGCATCTGGGGCAGGGCCGCAGATGCATCCATGGCTGTATAGATTGGGACGACGAGCTTTCGCCCCCGATGCTCGTTGCGGCGGTTGAGTTGTTCGACTTCCATTTCCTGGATATGGCCAGAATCGGGCAGCATGACTGCGCAAAGATCAAGTGTTGCAGCGGTGCAGAAAATGGGGCCAGAATAACCATCTTTTACAAGCTTAGGCACGAGGCCCGTATGGTCGATATGCGCATGGGTAAGGATGACGGCGTTCAATTTGGTGGGAGCGAAAGGAAAGGGACGGTAATTCAGCTCTTTTTCGGTTTTGGATCCCTGAAACAAACCGCAATCGATTAGTACGCGTTCGTCGCCGTACTCAATGAGAAAGCATGAGCCGGTTACCGCGCCGGCCGCGCCATGAAAGGTGATTGACGGGCTGTATGACATTTCGCCTCCTATCGCTTACATGCGCCTAAATGGCTGGCGCGGGCAACTGCAGAACGTTAGGGTCCGGGATTTCGGTCATAGTGACCTCCGTGGGTGGAAGGACGCTTGCCACGGATACGGCGTTCTCCAAAGCCACTCGAACAACCTTTGTCGGGTCAATAATGCCCTCCTCCAGTAGGAAGAGTTTCGACCATATCGACGGCTGGCGAGGTGTTCCATCCGTTCAGCAGGTGGCCGGAGGAGAAAAGATCGAGTGCGTGCCAAGATGCGGGCATGAAATCATCGAAAAGACGATCGACTTCCGCCCGAAGGGTTTCGAACGGCGACCAGAAATTTCCCGCGGGCGAAGTTTGGTTGGGGCCTCAGCCATGATAATTCTCCTGTTTTCCAATAAAGATATCGGTCGAAACAGCAGTTGAGAGCCATTTCAACTACTTGCGGCTCTTCAGTGAGCATGCCGATTCAACCGTGATGCTACGGGTCCGGCATTGATGGGGATCAATGCCACACTTCATCTGCCTTGCAATTCGCGGCCAGCAGGCCTGGCTTCTTGTGCACGGGATTCGGCAAACCTGTTGACGAAGATCATCGCGGGGCTGCGACGTTCGGTTCAGGCTTGGTTTATTGGTTGGACGATCTACGGGAAGGAGCCATGTAAATGTCAATCAAAACCATACTTGCTGCCCTCGGCGCAAAGCATGCTGCGGCGGATGTCGGTCAGGCGGTCGAGCTCGCCCGCGAGTCAGACAGCCACCTGTCCATTCTCGTTCTCGGGGCGGCGCTGTCGCCCGTGACGGCCGATTACCCTCTCACGACCGCCTGGCTGGAAGAGAGGCAGAATGAAATCGATGAATTGACAAGCGTGCGAGTAGAGGCGGAAGCCCTCTGTCAGAAAAATGGCGTGTCCTATGATGTGGACCAGATTTATGATGATCGCTTCATCCTTGAAAACAATCTCTGCACACGGTCGCTGTATGCCGATATCGTTCTTGCAGGCAACGGTATTCGAAAAGACGGCGATCTTCGCAAAACGGTCATTGCCGCAACGGTGTTCGATGCTCGCAGCCCGCTGGTTTTTTTGGCGCCGGAATTAAAAGCGACCCTCAAACCAAAAAAGGTGCTGCTTGCCTGGAATTCCCGGCCAGAAGCGGCTCGGGCGGCCAAGGAGGCCCTTCCGCTTCTGGTGGGGGCGGATGCCGTTCATATCGTTCTCGTCGATCCGGACGCCTCCTATTATTCGAATGGCGGGGAACCGGGGGCAGATGTGGCTACCTTTCTTTCCCGCCATGGCGTCAAAGCAGTCGTCGAGCAAGTGGCAAGCGCCGACAGACGTATAGAAGCGGTTCTGAGGCAGCGTGCACGCGAAATCGGCTGCGATATGATCGTCATGGGCGCCTATGGGCATTCGCGTCTGAGGGAGCGAATATTCGGGGGCGTCACGGCTTCGATTTTGGAGGAGTGCCAGATACCGGTCTTTCTTACCCGATAGCGATCAGGTGCGATCATCATGGTTGGCGCCGGTGGCGCCAGCCAGCCTTCATGCGGAGCGCCCGTAGCGCGTTAAGTACGACCGCGACGTCAATTGCCTCTTGAAGTAGTGCGCCCTCGACCGGTTTAAGAAAGCCGAGCGATGCAAAGATCATCGCGCCTACCGATAAGCCTATTCCGGCTATGACGCTCTGCATCGCGATCCGCCGGCAATCCCTTGCGATTTTGATGCCATCGCTGATGCGTTCGAGCCGCTCGGAGAGCAGAACCGCGTCTGCTGCTTCGGCCGCGGCCGCCGATCCGTGTAAGCCCATGGCAATCCCTACGTCGGCTGCGGCGAGCGCCGGCGCATCGTTCACGCCATCCCCGACCATCATGGTTTGCGCCAGATGTGCCTCCTTCCGAACAAGTTCGATCTTCTGTGCCGGTGTCAGCCCAGCGCGGATTTCGGACAAAGGCAAACCGCTGGTGATGGCACGGGCCACTTCGGCGCGGTCGCCGGTCGCGAGGATAAGACGGTTGAGCCCGAGTCGCTTCAACTCGGTCAGGGTTTCTCTGGCGCCCTCGCGAAGCGCGTCGCTGAAATGCAGGGTGCCGGCAAACCTGCCGTCGAGGGCAACGGCCGCGCTCATGATGTCAGCCCGATCGGGGGAGGGCGTATCGGCAACCTTCGAGGCAATGTACTCCAGGCCGCCAATGGCGACCTCGGTGCTTCCGACGTATCCCGAGATACCTTCGCCTGGCTTCTCCGATACATTGGTTGGCGGCGTCAGGACGAGGTCGCGCTCAAGCCCTGCGGAGACCACCGCACGTGCTGCAACGTGGTTTGAGCCCTGATCCAGCGAGGCGATCAGCCGCAGCAGTTCGTTCTCGTCCTTTACTGCATTAATGCCCACGAGATGTGGTTTGCCATCGGTAAGTGTCCCGGTCTTGTCCAGAACCAGCGTTTGTATCTGGCCGAGCTTTTCGAGAATGTCGGCGCCTTTAACAATAAGTCCAACGCCCGCGGCCCGCGACATGCCAGCTGTCCATGCAACTGGAACGGCCAGGATGAGAGGACAGGGGGTCGCAACGACAAGCACGGCCACGGCGCGAACGGGATCTTCCGTCAGCAGCCATGCGAGGCCGGCTATCGACAAAGTGACGCACAGGAAAGCGAAAGCATAACGGTCGGCCAGCCGTGACATGCGGGCCTTACTGGTATGTGCGGCCTCCACCAGCTTGACGATCCCGGCATATGTACTTTCCCTGGCCGATTTTGTCGCTGTCATTTCAAAGAGGTCGCCTGCATTGGCGGAACCGCTCATGATCGGCTGCCCTCTTTTTCTGTCAACTGGAAACGCCTCCCCGGTGAGCGCCGCCTCGTTCAGAACGGCGTCCTGGACAAGTATGCCGTCGGCTGGAATGATGTCGCCTCTGCGCACGACAAGCTGGTCGCCGGGTTCAACGAGTTCTATAGCGATCTCGTCCAGAATTTCCCCCCGACGGCGGGTCACGATTCGAGGCGCCCGCGTCAACAGCGCTGTCATCTCACGTCGGGCGCGACCCTCCGCGATACTTTCAAGATATTGCCCGCCGGAATACATCAAGGCGACTACAGCAGCAGCAAGATTCTCTCCGAAAAAAAGGGCAGAACTCATCGACAGCAGCGCAATCGTATCGAGGCCGAATTCCCGTTGGCGCAGGCTAATGACAATCTGAGCCGCAAGCGCCAGAATTACGACGAGTGTGGCAACTGTCAGCGCGCCGTCGTAGACTCCATCGAAACCGGCCAGCAAGCCCAGGAGGGCAACGGAAATCCCGCAAAGCGAGGTAATGACGAGGATTGGTCTGAATCGCTTCAGAAGATCGGCAAAGGACAGATGGTGCACAGCGGTTTCCCGGAAAAAAAGGTGAGGTCGATAACACCTGGATTGTGCCAGACCAGGTTCTGGGCCCGCTTGTTTCCGGAGCGAGCATCAAAGCAAATCCTCCTTGCGATGGCATGACGCATCATCCCGTGTAGATGGTCGTGGTGGGATCTGCGCTGCGTGACCGGCCGCTGACGAATTTCTCGACCTCTGTCACGACAAGGAGTGTTGCCGAGACTACCAGCATCAATGTCCATTCGAAAAGGGAGATGGGTGTTAGCGACAGGACATCCTGGAGCCAGGTGCTATGCATGGCGCCGATGTGAACAAGCTGGGATAGCCCGACGGAGACCATCAAGATCGGATTCCCAAAGAGGGGTGTCGCGAAAACAGACCGTCGTTCCGAACGGCATGCCACAGTCTGAACATTCTCGAACAGCACGAAGAGCAGAAGTAGCAGGTTGCGGGCTTGTTCTACCGTATAACCGGTCGCCAGAAGCCAGTAGAACACGACGAAGCCGCCACCGCCGATGACAAGGGTGGACTGGGCAATGCGGCGGATCATCACGCGATCGAAAATTGGCTCCCGGGGATGTCTGGGCGGCTGAGACAGCTCGTCACCCTCCGGTTTTTCACTCGCAAGCGCCACATCCTGAATGCCATTGGTGACAAGATTGAGCCAGAGAAGCTGGACGGGCAACAAGGGCATCGGAAAACCCAGCGGAATTGCAACAAGAAAGAGAAGGATCTCTGCTGCGCCCGTCGCCACGGACATCAAAATCACCTTGCGAATGTTTGCGTAGGCTGTCCGTCCTTCGCGGATGCCGCTTATGATCGATGCGAAATTGTCATCGGTCACAATGATATCGGCGCTTTCCTTCGCGACATCCGTACCTTTGAGGCCCATCGCGATCCCCACATGAGCATGCTTCAGCGCTGGCGCATCATTCACCCCATCGCCGGTGACGGCGACAAAGTGGCCGTTACGGGCCATGGATTGAACAATTGCGAGTTTCTGAACCGGGTCAACCCGAGCATAAATCCGAGCCTTTCCGGTGAGTTCGTCCAACTGGGTCGTTCCTGCCGCCTGTGCCCGGTCGACGGCTTCACCAGTGGTAATTTCTCCCGGCCCAACCTTGAATCCTGCCTGCCTCGCGATGGCCAGAGCCGTCCTGGGATCGTCGCCCGTCACCATTGCCAGTTCAACCCCTGCCGTCCTGCACTCCTCGATCGCCATGGGTACTTCCGGCCTTATCGGATCCTGCATGCCGACAAGACCCAGGAACACGAGGTCGACAAGATGATGCGGGCCAAAGTTCAGGTCAACTTCGCTACGAATCTCACCTTCCGCAAATGCCAGCACCTTCAGGCCGCAGCTCGCCATTGCATCCTTCTGGGCGATCAACGAACTGCGGTCAATGGGGACTGCGCTGTCATCCACCTTCATCCGGTCTGCCATCTCGATCAGTGTCTCGGGAGACCCCTTGGCGAAAACGCGAACATGCTCGCCGTCGCGATGGAACGAGGCGGCATATTTGAGGTCCGGCTCATAGGGGATGCGACTGATTAATGGAAAATCTGTCGATAACCGGGCCTGATCGAGACCAATTCTGGACGCTGCTACCAGCAGCGCGACGTCGACGCGATCACCAACGCCATCCATGCCGGAACCACTTTCTGTCAGTGATCCTTCGTTAGGTAAGGATGCGGCGCGCAAAAGAGCGGCGGTTCGCGCTCGAACGGCTGAAGGAGCGTTGTCAGCTCCAGCAAGGTCGCTCGTATAAAGATTACCGACGGCGTCAAGCTCGAAGCGGTTGCCACCCGGAAGGCGGATTTCAACAACGGTCAGTTCGTTGAGTGTCAGAGTGCCGGTTTTGTCAGTCGCGATCATCGTGCACGAACCCAGTGCTTCAACCGCCGGCATGCGGCGCACGATGACATTCTGATTTGCCATGTGACGCATGGCGACGGCCAGTGCAATGGAGATGGCGATCGGCAGTCCTTCGGGTATAGCGCTGACAGCCAGTCCCACCGACATCAGGAAAAGCTCGTTCCAAGGCAAATCCTGAAAGAAGCCGATTGCGACCAATATCACGGATGTTACGCCGACCGTCCAGGCGATAAGGTTCGAGAAATGTGAAAGCCGGATCATCAACGGCGGCTGGGCGGTATCTGCCTTGCCAATCTCTACGGCGATCTTGCCGACTTCAGTGGCTTGGCCGGTGCCGGTGACAATTCCCCTGCCGCGACCACGCGTGATCAGAGTGCCGGCAAAGACAACGCACGATCCGTCCTCTGTATCGCGTATGCCGAAAGGCCCTGCTGTCTTTTTGATCGGGGCAGACTCGCCCGTCAGGAGAGATTCGTCACAAACGAGGTTTGTGGTTTCGATCAGATCAATATCGGCGGGAACCCGCTGGCCGGCATCAAGTACGACCAGATCTCCAGGCACCAGACATCGCGCCTCAACCTCACGCATCTCACCGTCGCGAATGATCGTTGCATACGGCTGCTCAAGTTTACGGAGCGTCGAGGCTTCCCGGCCTGCGGTGTATTCCTGCAGAGTTCCGATTATCCCGTTCAATAACAACACTGCGCCAATAAAGGCGGCATCCTGCACCTCGCCGGCGAAAAATGAAACGGCTGCGGCTAGTAACAGGATATAGATCAGCGGGCTGCGGAACTGCCGCACGAAAATCGTAAATGGCGAGGGAGCATCACCTCCCGGTAAGACGTTTGGTCCGTATAGACTGAGACGGGCCTGTGCATCTGCCTCTGAAAGGCCTTTTGCCCAGACCCCGGACTGTCGTAACGGTGCGGTCGTAACGGCCATGTGCGTTCCTTTTGACTGCTTCCGCAATGCGATCTTCAGAACCTGCCTGATACAAATCGGAATGCGCCTTTCGTGTAGCGTTTTGAGGTTCGCTGTCGCCGAAAGATCGGAAGATGCCCTCGGGGATCATTTTGCCTGTCGCGCAATGTCGGGCATTGATCGCGGTCAATTCCAGGTAGCGCGATTTACGTTTGATCTGCCGACCGAGACGGGTTCGACCATTTCCAGTCGCGGATCTCCGGCATATCCTCGCCATGTTGCCGAACGTAACGATCATGCTCGGTGAGTTTTTCTCTCAGCATGCGAATGACGCCAGGAACCTTGTCTTTCAATCCCGGCACCCTGTCGATTGCCGACAGGGCGAGATGAAACCGGTCAAGTTCATTCAGAACGGTCATATCGAACGGCGTTGTCGTCGTGCCCTCCTAAATGAAGCCGCGCACGTGAATATTGCGATGATTGGTGCGTTTACAGGTCAGACGATGACTAGCGGCCCCCTATAAAGGCAGATAGAATGGGAGCGGCCCTTCCCGCAGCTTCAGCATCAATGGCCGGTCCAAAAGATCCACCGATGCCTTCGATACGTCTCGGTATTGCTCCGTCAGACGGAAAATACCGATTTTTACCGGTGAGGAACCGGAATTAAACGTCAGCAGAAGCTTGCTTCAAATTTTCTGTTTGCGGCACGTATTCCGCTACGTCATTGCTTACTAGAATAGCGATAGTGCGCGTCCCTATGAAAGATCGGTGATTGTTCATCTATCGGCGATCACCCGGGGCCAGTGCCCTGACATTGCGCAATCACCCGCTGTTTTTTGGTTCGCCAGTGCAAATTATGCTCCTTCGAACGCCGTTGATCGCTGTCAATGCGAATACTATTCGACGCCCGATGATCGACAAGGTCATTCAGGAGATTGGAAATGTCGGGAGATTACGAGGTTGGTTCGCTCACTGTTGCCAATGTAGCCCGTGCCTATGCCGTCATCCAGCATCTATTTTCCGAAGTATCCTTCCAGCAATGGCAGGCGGCCACGGACACCGATCGCAAACGGCGTGATTGGTTGACTGTCACTGATACCGCGGGCGCGGTGCGCGGCCTCTGCTATATGTTCGTCACCGGCCATCCGTTATCCCTTCAAATGGAAGTTCCGGTTTTTGCTTCCTTCAGTCTGTTCGACGAGAGGAACATTGCGCGAATGCTGTTTGATGGAACCAGGGGAAAAGCCCGGGAATTGAAATGCAAGCGCATTCATTTCTGGCCTGCTGGACCCAAAGGCTGGTCTATTGTCACGAACCCCAACAGGCGGCCCCCGACTGTGGGTCTCGTCTACGATCTTCAGACCGCTGATGAAGGCGTGCCTTCCAACAATGCAGCGAAAACGTAACCAACACCACGAACTGATTTGATGATACCTGGATGCTTGCTGTCGATTTCTATCTTGCGGCGAAGACGCGCGACCTGTGTGTCGATCGACCGATCGAATGTATCAAGGTGGCGTGCTCGTGTTTCTTCCATCAGAAACTCACGCGTTAAAACCCGTCCCGGATGCCTGACAAAAGTGACGAGCATGTCGAACTCACCGGTGGTGAGATCGAGTTCACGACCGTCTCTGGCGAGAAGTGTGCGACAGGACACATCGAGCGACATACCTTCGAAGCGAAATATCTCATGTCGCTGCTGAGGACCTCCTGATATACGACGGCGCAGAACGGACTTCAGTCTTGCATGCACCTCGCGAAGATGGAACGGCTTGGTAATATAGTCATCAGCCCCGAGCTCGATACCCAAAATCCTATCGACCACGTCGTCGCGACCTGTCAGCATGATAATCGGAACATCCGTAGCCGGTCGGATTTCTCGAACAAGATCAAGGCCGTCCTGTCCTCCGGGGAGCGTGAGATCGAGCAGAATGGCGTCGACCTGATTGTGCCTCAGATGCGACTTCATCTGGACACCATCAGCCGCAGCGCTCACTCTGTATCCTTCTCCTTCAAAAAAACGCGTTAGCATATCGCGAACCCGCGCATCGTCATCGACAACAAGCAGATGGTGTAGCTCTCCAGCCATTTTCACAATTCCGCGTTACAATTTGTCACAGATCGAAACCTGTCGTCTTCTTTCCGGCATAACTCCGTTATTTTTGTCGTGCTTACTCCACTGAAAACCAGATGGAGGACATCATGCATATTTTGGATGAGCTTTGCCCACCTGCTCGTGAAATTCCGGCGCCCGTCGATGGGAGATATTGGCTGCGGGACGTTTTCCGTCACCAGCCGGCAGAACATCTAGTGGCCGGGCGTTCGGTGTTTCTTGAAGGTGACGAAGCAAATCATGTTTTCCAGATTACAGAAGGTGTACTGCGACTGTTTAAAATTATAGCAGATGGCCGTCGCATCATCACTGGGTTTCTTTATGCCGGCGACATTCTTGGCATATCTGCAAGAGGCCGCTATCTCTATAGTGTGGAAACAGTGTCTCGCACGACCTTGCGGCGTGTCACGCGCAGACAGTTCGAATATGCCATAAGCGAAAACCACAGACTCCAGCCAGAAATTCTTTCCGTTGTCTCCGACGAGATAGCCGCAGCCCAGGAGCAGATGGTGCTGCTGTCCACCAAGAACGCCGAAGAGAGGCTTTGTACGTTTCTCATGAAGTTCCCGGTGCGCAACGAGCTGCCCGGAGAACATGTAAGAAGGGTGGAACTTCCTATGTGCCGACAGGATATAGCCGACTATCTTGGAATGACGATCGAAACCGTATCGCGTACCTTCACGAGACTGATCAGCAAGGGCGTTGTGCGGATTGAGAATGCCGTTGCACGTCAGACTATCCTGATCGAGAAGCCGCTTCTGCTTGCACAATTGGCAGGCGACGACGATGATCGTTTCGGCGTGCGGCAGACGGTCGTTCATGGTGGGCGACACCGCTATCAGTGAACGCTGCTCGATAGGACAAAGATGCCTGAAACTTCGGAAATGGAAGAGCGTGGCAGGCTACAACTTCAGGCCGTTACCACACTTCTGGATGATGCCAGTATCATCGTCCACGAAATGGACGGAACGATTACGAGATGGACTAGGGGCTGCGAACATCTTTACGGCTGGAGCAAAGAGGAGGCGACCGGAAAAATCGTTCACCAGCTTCTTTCAACTCTGTTTCCATTGCCGTTGTCCGAGCTTCGAAGACAGGTTTCCAAACATGGGGCATGGAGTGGCGAGGTTGTTCACCATCACAAGGACGGTCACAGGCTTCTGATTGCAACGCGATGGGTATTCGTTGATTTTGGCGGTGACCGTTCACCCGTTATCGTCCAGACGAACAATGATGTAACGGACATGAAAAGAATGCAGGATGAGTTGGCCCGGCGCGAGGCGCATCTTCTTTCTATCCTGGAGACGGTGCCCGACGCGATGGTGGTCATCGACGCCGGCGGTATTGTCTCGTCTTTCAGTGCCGCTGCGGAAAGGCTCTTCGGTTACGACGCGGACGAGGTTATCGGACACAATGTGAAGATGCTGATGCCGAACCCCGACCGGAAAGCGCATGATGGATACATCGCGCGTTATCTGTCCACGGGTGAAAGACGCATCATCGGCTACGGACGTGTGGTGACCGGGCAGCGCAAGGATGGGTCACGCTTCCCGATGGAGCTGTCGGTGGGCGAGGCGATCGCCAATGGCAATCGCATTTTTACCGGTTTTGTCCGCGATTTGACCAGCAGGCGAAAAATAGAGGAGGAGCTGCGCCAATCGCAAAAAATGGAGGCGATCGGGCAGCTGACCGGAGGACTGGCGCACGACTTCAACAACCTTCTCACGGTTATCAGCGGCAATCTTGAAATGGCTGAGAGCAGGCTCAGCGATGAGGGTGTCCGGCATCTGCTTCGTGAAGCTCAGGATGCTGCGCAGGACGGCGCAAAACTAACGAACCAGCTTCTGGCCTTTGGTCGCCGACAGTCGCTCAACCCACGGCAGTCGGACATCGCCGAACTCGTCGGCGCGATCTCTGATTTGTTGCGGCGGACACTCGGTGAGGCGATCGAATTCAAAACGATCGTGACTGGTTTTCGCAACGAGGCATTGGTCGATGGCTCGCAATTGCAAAATGCTCTTCTCAACCTGGTCATCAATGCCCGCGATGCCATGCCGAAAGGCGGAAGGCTGTCGATCGAAATATCGCGTGTCAAGCTGGATGTGGACTACGCGCGTATGTATCCGAACTTAAAACCAGGCAACTATGTGCTGATATCGGTCACCGATACGGGGACAGGCATGACGGCGGAGGTTCAGGAAAAGGCGTTCGAACCCTTTTTCACAACCAAAGACGTCGGAGCCGGTACCGGCTTGGGTCTGAGCATGGTTTATGGCTTCGCCAGACAATCCGGTGGCAACGTTCAGCTCTATAGTGAGCAGGGTCATGGGACAAGTGTACGTATTTTCCTCCCCGCGGCTGAGGATGCCGCTATGCCACCGGAGGGTGATATCAAGGATGTCTCAGCCCCGATTGCTCTTGGCGGCGGTGAACGAATTCTCGTCGTGGAGGACGACGCCCGCGTACGCCGTGTGGCTGTCGCTCGGCTCGTCGCGCTCGGTTACAGTGTCGTGGAGGCGTCCAACGGCGCCGAGGCGCTCCAGCAGCTTGAACGCCATTTTGACATCGCGCTTCTTTTTTCCGACATCGTGATGCCGGGTAGTATCGCGGGCGATGAGCTTGCTGACCTCGCGCGCGGTTTGCGGCCCGATCTCAAAGTTCTGTTTACGTCGGGTTATGCGGAGCCCGCGGTCGCGGAACGGCAGTTGGCCATGAAGGGAAGCTGGCTTAAAAAACCCTATACCGCCCGTGAACTGGCCGTCAGACTACGCGAACTCCTCGACTAGGAGGCAGTGTGCTATGACGATCACGATGGTGACCATATTGGCCTTTGAATAGCGTCTCGTTTTGCTTTTCCCGGTACCCATCAAAGCGTCCCATGGCCGCAAGCGCCTTGTCGAGGAGGGCTTCCCGGCGTTCAAAACTTTGATCGTTTTCTACAATCTTGCTGTCTTGCGTGTCGGTGGAGAAGTCAGCTTCAAGATATTTGCAATCTCGTCGCAACAGGCTTTTACTCCTGGACGTGTCGATCCTTCGCCACTTCATATCGCCTATCCGTCGGGCAAGTTGCATTTGTAATATGTCGACGGTGGCATCCGATGGTCCACCGATCCGGTCTTGAATACGTCTCCAAAGGATTGCGGGGTCCGTATCCAGCCAAAATCCGCGAAAGTCAGCTCGGTTTGCTCGTGCCGCGGCTTCTATGGTGCTACGATGATCGGCGCGATTAAAGACTGCATCTGCCACCACGTAACTGCCGTCCGCCAGAACGACATGCGTTCTTAAAACCATTTCTGCGTAGACTCGCTCAGATACCTTCTTGCCATATGCCGCCTCGGGGAACCGCGTTTCGGCCGGAACGCCGTGCAAGGCCTTGCGGATACGATCACTTTCAACGATGCGCGCGCCAGGCGCCGGGCCGAGCAAAGGGCGATAATTTCCGCGACGTTCGTTTTTCCAGAGCCGATCAAGCCGCCTATGGCGACCAACTCGGGTGACCAAATGTCCAGCACGTGTTTATTGCCGATGACAACTGACCCGGCGTTAGAGTGTACCCTTCGGGCTGGACCACGGGACCCTGAAAAACTGATACACTCTGCGGACTGGCGACCGGCGCAAAGAATTGCGACGGTCGTCCGCCACCGAGCTTCAGGTTCGGACGAATGCCAAGAGGTCGGCGTTGAGCGTGTCTGCATTGACGGTGAGCATGCCGTGCGAGAAGCCGGGATAGGTCTTCAGGGTGCCGTTCGCCAGAAGCTTGATCGCCTTGTGCGCCGCATCGGCAATCGGCACGATCTGGTCGTCTTCGCCATGCAGCACCAGCGTCGGAACCGTGATGGCCTTCAGGTCGTCCGTCTGGTCTGTCTCGGAAAACGCCTTGATGCCGTCGTAATGGGCTTTGGCGCCGCCCATCATGCCCTGACGCCACCAGTTCTGGATCACGCCTTCCTGAACCGTCGCACCGTCACGGTTGAAACCGTAGAACGGGCCGGCCGGAACATCGCGGAAGAACTGCGCACGGTTGGCGGCAAGCGCCGAGCGGAAACCGTCGAACACCTCGATCGGCAGACCTTCCGGATTGCCAGCCGTCTTCAGCATCAGCGGTGGAACGGCGGCAACCAGAACGGCCTTGGCGACACGGCCCGACGGCTGGCCATGCTTTGCGACGTAACGGGCAACCTCACCGCCACCGGTGGAGTGACCGATGTGAACGACGTTCTTCAGATCGAGCGCCTCGACAACGGCAAAGGCGTCGGCGGCGTAATGGTCCATGTCGTGACCGTCGGCCACCTGAGCGGAGCGGCCATGGCCACGCCGGTCATGGGCGATCACGCGAAAACCCTGCGACAGGAAGAACAGCATCTGTGCGTCCCAGTCGTCCGACGACAGGGGCCAGCCGTGATGGAACATGACCGGCTGGGCATCCTTCGGGCCCCAGTCCTTGTAGAAAATCTCGACGCCGTCCTTGGTGGTTACAGTGCTCATGGTCTTGTCTCCTTCGATAGCGGTTGGGGACACAGCGTTGGTGGCCATACCAAATGCGGTTGGGAGTGCCGCATACGCAGCAGTAGCCGCTGCGGAGAGCAGCACACCACGGCGGGTAAATGGGGGCAAAGTCTGAGTCATTTTAACGTCCTGCGATACAAACTTTGCGTTTCGCAAAGTCTTGGGCCGGACCGTTATCGTGACGGATGCGTTCAGTTTCTTGTATTCAGGTCACGCGTTTTGGATATTCCTGACTTTTTATTTCGTAGGCTTTATCTCGCTATCTCGACGTCCGTCGCCACTGCATCGGCGTAATGCCCAGTCTCCCAGTAAATACGCGCGTGAGATGGGCCTGATCGCAGAAGCCGCACAGCAACGCGACCTCGGCAATCGTGAAGTCCGTCAGCCGAAGCAGTTCCGTCGCTTTCTCAACACGCTTCAGGATCACCCATTGATAGGGTGGGTAGCCAGTCGATAGCTTGAAAGCTTTTGTAAAATAACCCCGGGACAGGCCGCATGCAGAAGCGACAGCCGATAACGGAAGGTCCGCTGTCAGATCGGCTTCCAGCATTTCAAGCGCTAGCTTTCTCTGCCACGGTGCAAGAGAACCTTGCGGTGTATTCGTAAGATTCGCACCTCCGTAGGCTGCGCACAGGTGGAAGGTGAGGATTCCAGCAATATGATCCTGGAAGAGCCGCGTTGCTCTACCTGGATTATTCAGAACGGGAAGACACGCGCCTATCAGCCGTCGCACGACATCGTCTTCGATATCGCGCCCAGGTACGGCACGCAGTGTATCGATGTGCCTGCCCCCCAAATCCTCTTCGTACGCGTCTAGTGCCGTACGGGGGATATGGAATCCAACGCCATCGAACGCTGATCTCATGTCGGCAAGCCAAGACCTACGATGATCGTAGATTGTAAAGTTGCCGCGCCTGGAGATTTTCGTGTCGACCTTCTTGCCATCAACCCAGAGATCGCCTTCGTAATCGCGGAGATTGAATGCTAGGAAAAACGCATTTTCATATGCGGGTGGATCGATAACTCCGTGGCCTGGCGTGACGCATGACAGCCTCGCCATCGAAATCTCAGATTTACCGAAGACCGGAGCAATCACGATATCACGCTGTTTGGCACGGAAATATTCCATGCCTTGATTGCTGATCGTCGAATTCTTCATGAAGTCCAAAACACGTCGCTCGCTTGTTCGGCACAACATAGCCGAGCTGTCAATCAGTGAACAGACAAGCCTAAATCCGATCTTGCCTAATCCACTATCCTGTTGAGCCGATGTCAGCTTAGGACCGCGCAAGCCCAAGGTGCGGGAGGGCGTCTGCGGTTGCAATAGAGGGCACAAGCCGTTCCGGCTGAAGAAGCCTGTCCGCTGAGCGCATTCACTCTGATCGTTCAGATATTTCCGGCCCGTTTCTGAAACCAGACATTCCTGCAGCTAGGCCAAAGCGGGCATCGTGGACGCTGCCCTTCTGGATATGCTCGAGCGCGAGATCAATCTGATCCAGGGCGCTCGCCAAGAACAGCAAAAGGACTTACAACCTTCGGCAGTGGGACGGCTG
Organism: Agrobacterium tumefaciens; assembly: GCA_025559845.1. Lineage (NCBI taxonomy): Bacteria > Pseudomonadati > Pseudomonadota > Alphaproteobacteria > Hyphomicrobiales > Rhizobiaceae > Agrobacterium > Agrobacterium tumefaciens. The sequence continues at coordinate 19,419 of CP048470.1, read as the reverse complement.
CGGGATTAAAGCATGAGCACAGAGCAAGTGAACAACGAAATCCGTCGATTTCTCAAGGCCGAGGATAAACTTGCGCTTTGTTTGAGCGGCAAGTGGGGCGTTGGCAAGACCCATACTTGGGACACCTTGCTCACTGCTGCATTCAAGGATGCCACGGTAAGGCCGCCGCGCTATGCCTACGTCTCGTTGTTTGGCCTTGAGACCCTAAGCGATGTTCGCAGATCAGTTTTCGAGAACACAGTCGAAGCTGCAGCTTTCAGGGAGAAGGAAAGGCTGGAAGCGACCTTCAGCGGTGTATCCGAACGCTTGGCACAACTGTCGTCAAAATGGCGTGCAGGGATCGGAATGATCCGCGGCATCCCCGTTGTTGCCGACTACGGAGGATTGGTTGAAGCAGGGTTCCTCGACGTGCGAAACCAGATCGTATGCTTCGACGATCTTGAGCGCATGAGCGACAGCCTCGACCTGAAAGATGTGCTGGGGCTGATCTCCTTCCTCAAAGAGAAGAAGAATTGCAAGGTGGTGCTGCTGTTGAACAGTGAGGCATTGGAAGGGCAGAATGCTGAGGACTTCCGCGTTCAATTGGAAAAGGTAATCGACATCAATCTGACATTCGCTCCGACGGCGAGCGAGGCGGTCGCCATAGCTGTCCCGGATCGAACGACCCTCCTGACCCAGATGGTCGCAGAGTATGCGGCGACGCTAGAAATCACTAACATCCGGACGATCTTTAAGCTCCTTAGAATATGCGGTCGGCTAGAAGAGGTTTTGGAGGGCTATGACGAGCGCATCATCAAGCAGGCTTTCCATAGCGCGTGCCTGTTCGGCTTCGCGATCTACCAGCCCACCGAAGCACCACCGATCGATGCCATCCTGAAGCATCGCCCCTATGCCGACCTCTTCGGTGGCCGAGAGGAGCGAACTCCAGACGAGATCCAGCATTCCGAGCTTCTGAAGCGATATGAGTTCCTCACAGCGGACGGCCTTGATCTCGTCGTCTTCGATTGCATCCGCAGCGGTTTTTACGATGAGGTTTCCCTGCGGCGAGAAGCCGACATGCTGACGGGAAGGCTCGAACTCAAGGACCAGGATGCCGCGTTCAGCAAGGTGTGGGACATCTACCATGGATCTTTCGATGACAATGCAGATGCCTTCGCCACGGAGCTGAAGCAGTCGATCAGGGACAACGCCGCAGCAATCAGTCCTGCGAATCTTTCCGCTTCGATCGCTACCCTGAAAAAACTCGGTCATGGCGACGGCCTCGAAGATCTCATTAAGGACTACGTTGACAGCCGAGATGACGGAAAGGACTTCTGGGTGGGAGATCCTGTTTCGCCGCGCTTCAGTATCGAGGATCCAGATGTGATCGCGGCTTTCGCTACCAAAGCCGGTGCGTTCGCTGACGACAGAACTCTGACGGGTGTTGCGACCGATATAGTGAGACACAGGGGATGGAGCGAGGACACCCTAGAATTCATCGACAAGCATAGTGCCGACGATTTCTATGCGGCCATGAAAGTAGCAAAAGACGACGAGCTGCGCCTAGTCATCTATGGACTGACCTACTTCCGAAACATTGGAAACGCAGACGAGAAGATGAAGAGCATTTCCGCGAAGGCCGTGTCAGCCCTACAGAGGATTGGGCAAGAGAGCGCGATCAATCGACTCCGTGTCGAGAAGTTCAGTGTTGTCGTGCCTGAAGCCTAAAGTCACAATTGATTTGTTCTTCGAGGTGGCAATCCTGTAACGGTGGAGGTGAACCGCGCCCAGAGATTCTCTGACCGCGAACGGGCGCGGTTGGCGCTCAATGGCTCGCGCACGATCCGCCTTCTTTGTACCCACCTCGGGTGTCCGCTTTTCGCGTTAGTTGGCTTGAGAGCGGAAGGTCTGCCGACGGCCCCAACTTGGTCATTTATTCCCTTACATGGCGATGTCCGCTCTTGGCGGTTCATAGCCGACGAAGGCAGAATGGGAATTGTTTTCGCCAATGCGCTGCTTAACTCGCAGAATTTACAAGTCTCCATGAAGTCAGGCCCCCGCAACCAATATCTCCAGAAAAATATAAATGCTTAAAGCCTCTCTCTGGAGGTTCTTTGAGCTCGACAAAATCCACGCTGGAATCATATCGGAAACACCAGACGGAAAGCTGTCGTAAGCGATAAGCAGCCCCCATCTCGTTTGACTGCAGTTCATCGGGTTAAGGAGTAAGACATCGATTTCTCTTATTGCGAGGATCTATGTCTACGCCTACGGCTAGCCCTGGAATGATCCATATGGTTGTGAGTCCAAATTGTTTTATGAACGCATGCGGATTTCCGTCCCACATCGACATCCTGCAATAGAAGCATTGCCAGTCCTGTTGCCTTGCAGCGTTTTTTCTGAGCTTCCGAAGTTTGTTTTTTGATGTCATGGATCCACGTCCTTTGCTTCATTGCTGAAGCCGAGGTGCAATGACCGATTAGGTCATCCCTCAGTTGGGAGGGATGTTCCTCGCACAAGACGACGTATGCGAAATACGTCACTCCGCAGTCTTTGAACGGTACGAAGCCCTGTTGGGCGTTGCGCTGACGAGTTCGGATTAAAACTCCAGACGAGCCATATGTCTCGCCTGCATCCAACGCGAGGTTATAAAAATTTCCGCAGTGATCAAGCTCGGTGGCGTTTGCTTCCCGATCGGTATGAGTTTTTGGGTATTTGCGTTTCCTTCCTTATCGGTAAGTTTTTGTGGATTTTTAAAAATTCTTCCTGTACGGTAAGGGCGACCTTAGGGAGAGTTTGTGATGATCCGTTCGGCTGCGGAGTTCGGTGCACTTGTTCGTGAACACAGGAAGAAGCAGGGTTGGACCCAGACCCAGCTCGCGGAACGTTGCGGGACGGGGGAGCGCTTCATCGTCGATCTGGAGAACGGCAAGCCAAGTTGCCATCTCGAAAAGTCACTCATCGCGGCACAGACGGTTGGCATTGATCTAGGTAACCTGAAATCCGAACCGCGGCCTCCTAGCACGCAAGCCGACGACGATCTCGGCTATCTGCCCCGCTTCTCTTAATCGGGAGCCGCTGTGACCACCATCTTCTACGAGAGCTTTCCTGTTGCCAATCTCATTGACCGCGATGGGATTTCGCTTGTCTACGAGGAAACCTGGGAGCGGCGTGCTTCCGCTTTCCCAATTTCTCTGACAATGCCTTTGCGATCGGGTACTTACGGTCCTGAGCAAGTGATGCCATGGCTTGCCAACCTCCTGCCAGAGACACATCTCTCCGAGATAGGTCAACAGTTGAAGGTTTCACCGCAGGACATTGTGGGTCTTCTCTCACGCCTTGGTCGAGACACCGCCGGAGCCTTTTCGATCGGTGAACCGCGCCGAGACGGAAATCATTTTCGCATCGTGCCGGACGAGACCGCGCTTGAGCGGATTTTGAATGAGTTGCCCGAGAGACCCTTCCTCGTCGGGGAACGGGGCGTGTCTATGTCGCTCGCCGGAGTGCAGGACAAACTGCCGGTCTACCTTGGGGAAGATGGGAAGATCGCCATTCCCGTCGATGGTACCCCGTCCACGCATATCCTCAAACCGGACATCAGGCGCTTGGCTGGCAGTGTTCAGAATGAAGCCTTTTGCATGGTTCTCGCCAGGCTGTGCGGACTGGAGGCAGCGGAAGTGACGACGGGCCGCGCCGGTAAGCGTGACTACCTGCTCGTCAAACGCTATGATCGCATCGCCGATGCACAAGGGACGATACGCCGTGTGCATCAGGAGGATTTCTGCCAGCTACTCGGCCTTTTCCCTTCTGAAAAATATGAGCGGACCGGGCTCGGCCAACGCGGTGGCGCATCGCTCGTTCGAATGTTTGAAGTGCTGGCGCGTTACGTGTCACCGGCCGAAAGACTGGAGTTGCTAGATGCTGTGGTCTTCAATATTTTGATCTGCAACTCCGATTCCCACGCTAAGAACTATTCCATACTCGTCGGTGCAGCCGGAACTGCCAAACTCGCGCCTCTCTACGATCTGATGTGTGCAGCGGTCTATAGACAGGTAGATCAGTCGCTCCCGCAGCTGATCGCGACTAAGAGTAATGCTAACGAACTCCACGGCAATGACTGGCGGCAATTCGCATCAGCCGTCGGTCTCAGTCCTGCCGTCCTAACTAGACGGGTAGGGGAGCTCACCGACATAGTTACGTCAAAGCTCGAAGAGGCACTGGGAGAGACAGAGCACTATCCATCTTTTCAGCGAGAGTTTGGGGCAACACTTCAATTCGCCATCCGGAAGCGATGCCAGCGGATCAGTCGACAGATTATCGGGTAGGTTTCGCTGCCATTTCCTTGCGTCCCTTGAATGCGTCCGGCCAGGCGCTTCGTCAAATCCTCTACGGTATTGGTTTCCAATCTGCGGGTAGCATGAGCGCGCCAGGATTTGGAGAGGCGGTTAAGGGCGGCTATGCCGGTAAGCTCGCTGCGGTCCAGGGGGTTAATTAGCGGCGACTTCTGCTGCGACGACTTGCCGACGTCATTCATGCAGCCGGACAATGTTGGAGAATGGCTTGAGGCTGGCCCAGAGAGCGATGTTGGCAACTTACCGTACATTTGATTGCGTTCCCAGAGCAACGATTTGTCCCGGACGCGTGACGCCTGGGTGCCGGAATAATCCTTGGCCCCCTCAACGCCGATCGGCCTTGCAGCTGGTAATCAACGCGTCGAAGGTTCTAAAAATCGGGCAAAGAGTTGTGATTGCTCAGGCCGCATCCTTCAACTGAACGCAAGATATGACGGATGATATGATCGACGCCGCGCTGGAGCGTGGCCGTGTTGCGCAGACGCACGAATGCCGTGCGGCCAAAGCGACTTATGATCGTCATTCGCGCCAAGTCGTCATCGAACTCACGAATGTTTATGTTTTCGCCTTTCCGGCAGCGCTGGTGGAAGCATTGAGGATGGCCGACGATCATCAGATAGCCGCCGTTAAAATGCTCGGACAAAGATACGGTCTGCACTGGGAGGCGCTGGATCTGGACCTTTCGCTGACTGGCTTGAAGGCACGGCGTTTTTGGTCGCGAGGAACCGAAGGCGCATGACGTCTTCACATCGGCTCGGCCCTGATGGCCCTGAGCCGCGACGGTGGGTTGACTAATGCCGATGTCGTGCTGCTAAAGTGTTCTCAGACCTCTCGCATGCCGTCATAACCGGCAGCTACGATCTTCTTGACAAAGTAAGGATAATTCCTTACTTTTCCGGGGATCGAATTTGGAGCCACACCATGGGCGCGCTGCTGAAAGAAGAAAGCACCATCACCGCGAAGGGGCAGACCACAGTTCCCAAGAGCGTCCGGCAGGTTTTGGGGGTGGACTACGGCGGGCGCATCGCCTTCTGCGTAGACGATCAGCACCGGGTTTATGTCGAGAAGGCGACGGAAGAGGCCGGCGATCCAGTCGTAGATCGATTCCTCGAATTTCTGGCGCGGGACATGAGTAAACACCCCGGGACATCAATCGCCACGCTGCCCGACAGCCTGCGCGATCGCGTGGCCGCGCTTGTCGGGGACATGGATATCGACCTCGATGCCGAAATTGACGGGGATGTCGCGCTCTAGCCATGCTGACTATCAATGGCTCGACCATTCTCGCGCACCCCCTCTTTCTCGATCAGTTGGAAAAGCTGACCAACGCTGTTGAGATGCTGAAGGCCAGGAAGCCAGACGAATACCAAAAGAACGCGAGCACGAAACTCCTGGCCGCTTTGAGCAAGTTGGTGTTCCAGACAATACCTGCCGATCCGACCGCAACCGTCTATCGTCAGGGTTCCACGCTTGGCGAGGCGCACAAGCACTGGTTCCGGGCGAAGTTCGGCAATGGCCGCTTCCGCCTGTTTTTCCGCTACGACTCGACCGCGAAAGTCATCATATTCGCCTGGGTGAATGATGAAAATACTTTGCGGACCTATGGCGCGAAGAGCGATGCGTACAATGTTTTCAAAGAGATGCTGGAGGACGGCAACCCGCCTGACAATTGGGCCGTGCTTCGCAAGGCCGTGTCCGAGCAGGTCGCAGTGGACCGCCTAGAAAAAGCCTCACCTCCGCAGCCGTGACGAATGCTGTTGAACCTCACAGGATACGGTGTTGCCCTCGGGGCCGGGCGTTCGCCTGCGCCGGTACCATACCAAAGGTTCGTTTTCGCCATTACACGACAAGCCGGTCCCGTCCTCATAGAGAAATCCTGGCTGCGGGCGGCGACGCCATGATCCTGCGCCCATGCCAGGATGGCCGTGGACGTGAACTCTGTGCCGTAGTGCGCAGCGCGCCGTAGTGGGTGGTCATTGCCGACCGACAGGTTTCTAATGTGAAGTTATCGAGAAAACGCTTTGCAGGCGGCAAGCCGTGACAAATTATCTTTCTATTCCCAAAAACGGCGGTGGCGATCGATATGTCGAAGCACCCTCAGGAGGTCCTTATCGAGTGGCCCGAGGGTGGCCGGCGCCGTCGCATGACGGTGATGGCCACCAAGGGTGACTATACCGTTTGGTCGAGGAACTCGCTTCCCTACGCCGGGACACTGCCATTCAGCGAGGGAGAGGTCTGAGAGACTGTCGCGGCGCGCAACCTGATCAATGCCGATGAAATCATGCTGCTCTCTGACGATACGATGATATGCTCAGGCAGGGGCAAAGACCTGCCCGGATCAAGAAGCTTCGGTATTATCTCGACCTGGAATTTAGCGGCATGTTCGATCGGAACTGAGGCAGTACGAAGAATCGTATCGCTTGAAAGTCGGCGCGAACAGCGACTTTGAACAAGACACGTGGTTGTTCGTCGGACACGGCGTCGCACTGTTTGGTGAGAGCTCGTCAACAACCGCATCGTGTGGGGCTTAGCGTTGTGTTTCGGTTCTCGGTTTTGAGAAACGTACGCCTGCACCGCCACCGTTTTCCTCGATGAATTGCAGGCCGGCGTTTTCGAAGGCGACTTGGATGGCAATCAGTGTTGCCGCATGACCTGTTTTTCCAGATTCGAGGCGCGTGATAGTCGCAGGTGTGACTTTCGCATGTGTTGCGAGATCCCTGACACCCCATCTTAAAGCTGCTCTAGCCATTCGAATTTGATCGCTTGTTATCAAATTATAACCTTGACATAAAATTTATAAGGCAGTTACTCTTTGCTGTAACGGTCGAGTAGGTGCTGGAACACCCGCTCGACCTAACCACAATCTAGCTAGCTGGAGCTTGGATCATGGCTGATTCTGAGAATAGCAGAACTTTACCTAAATTTTCGTGCGCAGATGAATTCCCGAACGACCGCTTCGTCGAAAACCTTCCGAGCCTGATCAACCGTCGGAATCTGCTTTCACTGGCATCGCGCATTTTGCCGGTTTTGCTGGATGAGCTTCCGTCGCGAACAATTGCCGGTCCAAAGCATGCGAAGGAATTGTGGCCGCGTTGGTGGGACCTCCATCAGCAGCGGCTGGCTGCTGAGCGCAACTGCCGGGAGCTTGAGGCGAAACTGCTGGAGGAAACCGGTGGCCGTCCCTCTGTGACAATCGACATAGACGGTGACCCTTCGCTGTTTTTTGTCATCAATTCTTTTGAAGAGATCCGCGAGATTGGACCGCGGATCGGGGCTGAGGCTGCCGCGGAGGCGCGAGCGGAGTTACGCAAACGCAGACGCGAATGGAAATCCGCAGATGGACATTTCGGGTTCAGTGCAGCCAGAGCAGAGGCACAGGATATCGCCCGTTACGAGGGAATAGCAGGCCGTGTGTTGATCAAACTGCAGCCCTATTACATTCACGATATCGCAGCCAAACTGCACTGCTTGCTGGTGATGTACGATCCGGGGCTTCGACGAGAGGAAAATCCCTGGCCTTATCTCCGGAACATGTTGAAGGAACTGATCCAGCCGCAATGGTCAGTCATTGAGCCGCAGTCCCGTATCCGCTGGTTACGACCCATCGTAGGTGACGAGGAGCTGCAGGCAGATGCGGAGATTGGTGATGTCGCAAGCGCTTCTAGATCCGTCGGACGCTGTAGATCCGGAAAGGCGTGCGCTGCGTGATTTGCCCGCGTTTTAGTTCATTGCTACATGCAGCGCATGAACAGAAACGACAAGAACATGTGGTTGGATTCGCCGGATCGGTATGGAATGATCAGCCGGCTGTTACATTGGGGGATGGCCTATCTGCTCATTTGGCAGTTTGCCGTTATCCTCATGTGGCGTATCTTTGGTTCGGCTGACTGGGTGAAGAACGTGACATCGTTCGGACCGGGCCATGGAACAGTGGGCCTGCTGACGATCCTCCTTGTCGTCATCCGTGTCATCTGGGCGCTGATCAATCGCGGTCGGCGGCCGGCACGTGCTTCAGGCTGGTCGGGCCGGGCGGCAGCTGTTGTCCATTTTTGTTTCTATGGACTGATGTTCATCATTCCGGCGCTGGCGCTTGTACGGGCCTACGGCAACGGGCGCGGATTTATGCCGTGGATCCCGGCAACAGGTGTGAGGGTCGAATGGATGGTGGCGCCTGCCAATCAGTTGCATGGCGTTTTGTCGTGGTGCCTGTCGGCTTTGATTGCCGGGCACATTGTCATGGCGCTTTTCCATCAGCTGGCCCTCAAGGATGGCACACTTGCGCGCATGACCGGACCTTTTCGGCCCTCTACTGCTGGAAGATGCTGCGACCTTGAAATTAGCGCGACGGGAGCGTCATCTTCAGTTCGGTCGCAGCGTCCTTTAATCTAGGAATAGCAGTGCCTGACAACTCGGTGTTTGTGCGGCCTGTTCATAGAAGCTTGTCGAGCCAGGTCGGCTACTTGGAGTGATTTCTTTGCGGGCACGCTTCTTGGATGGCCAAGTAACGCTTAGAGGATGCAATGCGGCAGTTTTTTCTAGCAGGGTTATTGATGATGGGACTGGGCGGCAATGCGTCAGCCACAATTTTGAGTGCCGTGGAACGTGGTGACTATCAAGGATTAGAGCAGGCATTGGCAATGGGCAGCTCTGTTGATGAGAAAAACGCACAGGGCCAAACAGCCCTCATGGTGGCAGTCTGGAAAAACGATATCGATGCCGCGCGTCTCCTCCTTGCCGCCGGAGCTGATGTGAATGCCAAGGACGGCATTCAAGATAGCCCATTTCTCGTGGCTGGCGCTCAAGGCCGTGTGGACATTCTACGGATGATCCTCGCGCACGGAGCCGATCTAACGAGCACAAACCGATTTGGCGGCACCGCTTTGATCCCTGCTGCGGAGAAGGGGCATCCTGATGCCGTCGACCTGCTCATTGCTGCAGGGGTTAATGTCGATCATGTCAACAGGCTTGGATGGACTGCCTTGCTCGAAGTTGCGATCTTAACGGATGGTGGTCCGACCTCGCAGCGCATCGTTCGCTCGTTGCTGCAGGCGGGAGCTGACGTGGACATCAAGGACTCTGACGGAAAGAATGCATTGGCCCACGCTCGGGCCCGTGACCTGTCGGCAATCGCCACGCTACTTGAAGCGTCTAAAGCAAATGACTGAGCATAGGTGCGATGGTGGTTGTTTCGCGGGCAAACGGTAAATTAACCAGCCTCGATGGCGCAAGGTATGATGTAGACATTGTGCGGTGAATGTCTCATCCCTGTTGAGGTTGCCCGAGACGATTTTCCCAACGCAATCGTTCCTGCAGGATAGCGTCAGCAACTATTCTGGTGACGTCTTTTTCTCCGCGTGTGAGGTGCTTGGCGGTGATCGCCCAGGCCAGCATCAAGATTTCCTCGGTAATATCGTCTTGTTTATCGGGCATGCGTACTCCTCGTGGGGAGTGTTTTAATCACGCGAATATTGTCCGAAACTTTCGTCTGTAAGTTGATATCCCTATTGAGGTCGGTTGTTTCATATGTCGAGTGAAGATTTCTATCCCAAACCGAGGTCGTGGAAAGCTTGGAAGCCAGATGACGCATTATCCGTCACAACCGGCATCATGAGTTTTCGGACGGTCGATAAAGTTTTGCATTCGGTGTGAACGGGTCCGAGCGGTCCATTTCATCGGCATGGCTCCATTGCCATTTTAGTGTGCTCTGTCGGGCCTCCAGGGACCAAATTGAATGGTCCTGTAAATGCGCGCCTGACATTTTGAATCCTCCCGGACGAATGACGTCGGAGAGCTTGGCTTCTCCTGCATGTGCTCCGAGGCCTTCAGCAGCCTACTGATCCAGCGATGTCGTTACGCAGATCATGGTCGACGCGTTGTAGTAGAGCCCGCCGACCAGGTTCGTGTTGTCTGCGCCTGCTGAGGTCACGGGACCCGAGCGGTGAAACGCGTCAAAGAGCCCCGGTCGCAGGCCGATCCTGACGGTTGGCACGCTAAAGGCGCCGCCAAGCTCGCCCTGCATTTTACCAGTGAAAGAGGAGTTGTTGGTCGACGCAGCGAAGCTGTCGGGCACTCCGTGGTGACCACCTGGGGTGGTGTTTTTCACCCTCCGCGGCAGGCTCGAGTTTTTGTACCACGAAGACTGCTATCCTGCCACCCGAACAATTCATTCTGATACATGCGTCTGGGATCCGAAATCGGATCGGGACTGCGCAACTTGGCGGTGCGGGCTGCGGTCATTGCTGTGCTTTTGTGACTGCTGTCCTGCGGTCACTGCTGTAACTTCCAGGTCGACTGGGCTATCCTTGTTGACGAAAACAATCACCTGTTCGGTGGCAAGACGAAGAGTTTTAGTAGCGCTGTCGTAGTCGATGTCTCTGTTTGCAGGCCTGTGCTAAGGCCCATTCCCCGCACGGTATCGCTCTGAAAGGTCGCCTGCTGCTGCCAAGTCCGCTGAGGTCACTGGACGGTGAAGCGCGTCGAAGAGCCCCGGTCGCAGGCCAATCCTGGCGGTTGGCACGTTAAAGGCGCCGCCAAGGTCACCCAGCATTTTACCAATGAAAGAGGAGTGGTTAGTCGACGCAGCGAAGCCGTCGGGCACTCCATGGTGTCCGCCTGGGGTGGTGGTTTTCACCCTCCGCGGCAGGCTCGAGTTTTTGTACCACGAAGACTGCTATCCTGCTACACGAACAATTCATTCCGAAACCTGCGTCCGGGATCCGAAATCGGATCAGGACTGCGCAACTTGGCGGTTTCGTAGATCCAACCGCTTGCAGCTTGTGAAGCCATGCTGTCACTGCTGTGCTGCTCTCACTTCCAGGTAGACCGGGCTATCCTTGTTGGCGAAACCCGTCGCCTGTTCGGGGAAAAGGCTGAAGGTTTCAGGAGCGCTGTCGTAGTCGATGGATCCGTTTGCAGCCTGTCCTCAGGCCCATTCCCGCACGTATCGCTCTGAAAGGTCAGCCGCTGCTGCTCCCAGACCCGCTGCCATCACGGGATCTGAGCGGGGAAGCGCGTCGAAGAGCCCAGTCGCAGGCCAATCCCGACGGTTGGCAGGCTAAAGGCGCCGCCAAGGTCACCCAGCATTTTATCAATGAAAGAGGAGTTGTTGGTCGACGCAGCGAAGCTGTCGGGCACTCCGTGGTGACCACCTGGGGTGGTGTTTTTACCCTCCGCGGCAGGCTCGAGTTTTTGTACCACGAAGACTGCTATCCTGCCACTCGAACAATTCATTCCGATGCATGCGTCCGGTTTCCGAAATCGGATCGGGACTGCGCAACTTGGCGGTGCGGTCACTGCTGTGCTTCTGTAAGTGCTGTGCTGCGGTCACCACTGTGCTTCTGTGACTGCTGCGCTGCGGTCACTACTTTGCTTCTGTAAGCGCCATGCTGCGGTTACTGCTGTGCTTCTGTCAGTGCTGTGCAGCGATCACTGCTGTGCTTCTGTAAGCGCCATGCTGCGGTCACTGCTGTGCTTCTGTAAGTGCTGTGCTGCGGTCACTGCTGTGCTTCTGTGACTGCTGTGCTGCGGTCACTGCTGTGCTTCTGTGACTGCTGTGCTGCGGTCACTGCTGTGCTTCTGTGACTGCTGCGCTGCGGTCACTACTGTGCTTCTGTAAGTGCTGTGCTGGCGTCACTGCTATGCTTCTGTAAGTGCTGTGCTGGCGTCACTGCTATGCTTCTGTCACTGCTGTACTGCTGTACTGCTGTACTGCTGTAAGTGATGTCACTGATGTCTCTTGTGGCTTGTTAGCTCTCAGAGACACGCGCAGCTGTGCTATCTCTTGGGGGGAGAGTTCAAGACAATGCCGCAGCCATGAGAATCGTGGCTGCGGAGGCGGCCGCCGGGTTCAGCCGTTTGTCAGATCACTCGACGTGTTTCCATTTGAGTTGGTAAAAAAACTATCTCAGCGCGGGCGGAGAGATCGGTCGTTGCGGCTGATCGTTTGATCAACGAAATAGGCCTGAGCACTGTATGGGAACGATCGGGGCATTGATTAGTGCGACAAGACCAGCCTGGGCGACTTCGGTCTTCCGCGAGGCTAGCTCAATTGTTTTTAAGGCCGTGCCTCAAGAACCATGTTGAACGGCCCTGAAAATGCGCGCCTTACAGTCTTGAAGTTGCCAGCGCGAATGACCTCAGTAAGTTTTGCCTCCCCAGCCTGGGCCCCCAGTCCTTCACCAACTTCCTGATCGAGTGATGTTGGCACGCAGATCATGGTCGACGCGTTGTAGTAGAGCCTGCCGACCGGGTTCATGTTGTCTGCCGGGCGATCGCCTGCAATCGGCTCTACAATCATCCACGTTCCATCATTTTTGAGGATCCTCGCCATGTGCGCAGCGCATCCACGCGGATCTCCCATGTCGTGCAGGCAGTCATAACTGGTGACGAGATCGAAGCTGGTGTCCATGATGTCTTTGGCGGTTGCTGCGACGAATTTGACGCGATCGCCAACGCCATGGTTTTTGGCATGCCTGTTGGCTTCGTCGATCGATGGTTGATGGAAATCGTAACCGATGAAACGTGCATTCGGGTACGCCTCTGCCATGAGGATGGTGGAGAAACCGACGCCGCATCCGACGTCAGCCACTTTGGCGCCTCTGCCGAGTTTTTCTTCGACCCCTTGCAGAGCAGGTATCCAGGAGGGAACGATATTATTGACATAGCCTGGGCGGAAAAATGCCCCAGTCGCACAGAACAGGCAGCCGGCAGTATCACCCCAGCGTACGCCGCCGCCGGTCCTGAACGATTTCTCGACCTTTGGTTCTCCCTCGATCATGGCTGCTGCCAGATCAAAGGCGCCTTCCAGGTAGACCGGGCTATCCTTGTTGACGAAAACCATTGCCTGTTCGGGGGAAAGACTGAAGGTTTCAGAAGCGCTGTCGTAGTCGATGTATCCGTTTGCAGCCTGTGCTAAAGCCCATTCCCGCACGTATCGCTCTGACAGGTCGCCCGCTGCCGCTGCCAGGCCCGCCGAGGTCACGGGACCTGAGCGGTGCAGCGCGTCAAAGAGCCCCAGTCGCAGGCCAATCCTGACGGTTGGTACGCTAAAGGCGCCGCCGAGATCACCCAGCATTTTACCAATGAAAGAGTTGAGTTTTGCTTCGTCGAGCTGTGTCATCGCATTCCCCCCAAATCATCTGTTGGCGGGCAAAGGCTGGCGCAGAAATCCGCGTCAGTGAATGCTCGTGTGAAACGTAATATAGCCGTACACCTCGGAATTGTCACGTAAACGGGCGTCGTACATTCCGGTTAGAGCGTGGGTTTGAGGGTCACCCACACGGGCGATGGACGGCGTGCTCCTCGCATACATCTGCCCATAAGAAAACCCCGCCGTTTCCGGCAGGGTTGAAGCGCATGAACGCCAGTTTCAGCAATGTGTCTGGTCTGTTGATGCGATCAGTACGGCGATACGCACTGCGCCCGCACGCCAACCTGCGGGGCATAGGTATTGTCGTAGGCCCGGTAGGTGCGGTAACGCGATGAGCACCAGTTTATATGCGCCTGGCTGAGCCGTCCATAAGCTGGAGGCGGCGGCGCAGGCTGGTTTGCTATTGCTCCACCAATAATTGCACCTGCACCGAACGCGGCCAGAGGATACCACCAGCCATCATTATAACGGCGGTAGCCGGGGCGACGATCCCGATAGCCTTGGTAACCGTTATGCCAGCCGTGACGCGGTGGCGGACGGCGATAATCTGGACGGCGATCTCTCTCCCAGCGTGGGGGACCGCGTCGGTCGCGATCATGACGATATTGAACCTGGTCGATATCGGTCTGGATGACGGGCTGTTTCGGCACGGCGTATAGGGGAGCCGCAGTGGCTGGGACAATGCCAGACAATGCTGTGAACGCTGCCATCAGCACGATTGAAATCTTCTTCATCAACAATCCTTTCGAGCTACATCTCATTATGCTCGCGGGGATTGAACGCAATATGAACAAAAGTTTCTGGGGGCTGGACCATCACACTCTTGGACAGCGGATCGAGGCCGTCCAGGTTGTGAAAGGCTCGGCGTATATCCCGTTGACATATCCCTGTGTAGTTTTATTCTTGGGATATGTCATTTGTAGATACAGACGAGGTGAGCCATGGAGCAGGGTGCGGTTTTTCAGAGCAACAGGAGCCAGGCCATCCGCCTTCCAAAGGCGGTTGCTTTGCCAGATGATGTGAAGCGCGTCGATATCGTTGCAATCGGGCGCACCCGGATCATTGCCCCTGCCGGTGAGATCTGGGACAGCTGGTTCGAAGGGCCAGAGGCGTCGGCCGATTTTATGAACGACCGTGATCAGCCGGCTGCGCAGGAGCGGGAAGCATTTTGATGTTGAAATACATGCTGGATACAAACATCTGCATTTTTACCATCAAAAACAAGCCACAACAGGTGCGCGATGCATTCAATCTCCGCTCCGGCCAACTGTGCATAAGCTCAGTCAGCTTGATGGAGTTGATTTACGGGGCTGAGAAGTCAGTAAGTCCCAAGCGTAATTTGGATGTTGTCGAAGGTTTTGCGTCTCGCCTCGAAGTATTGCCTTATGATGACATTGCTGCGAGCCATACAGCCCAGCTCCGGGCCGAACTCGTTCGGAATGGAACCCCAATCGGACCTTATGACCAACTGATCGCGGGGCACGCGCGATCCCGTGGCTTTATCGTCGTGACAAATAATCGGCGTGAGTTTGATCGCGTGCCTGGGCTACGTGTTGAGGATTGGACGGTCTAGACGACGCACTCGCGAGTATTGTGGACAGGTCGTAGCTTGCCTCTTGTTGCGTAAAAGCCATCTGTTTGGCCGCAGGCTATTTGACGTTTCTCTGGCGCCTTCGGTGGTGCGTTGCATTACCGGCTCGGAGTGGCTTTGAGGGTCACCCACACGGGCGATGGACTGGTGTTTTCTAAGGTCGCAGCTGATGTGAGGCCTCGCCTGGCAGGCTCTGTACGGACAGGCTTCGGGCCAGCATTGTGAGGGACGCGGTTCATGCCCGGGGCACGAAGCCAACTCCAAATCCAAACAGCCGGCCGATTTTTTCGAGCGTTTCGAGGGTCGGATTTGCGGCGCCAGTTTCGATCTCTGCGACCTGGCGCCTGGTCAGTGACAGCACCCTCGCAAACTCCTCCTGCGTCAGCCCGATGCCCTTGCGGATTTCCGCCACTGCAGCAGGCAGGCGTAATTCGCCAAGACGTGCCCGCTCGGCAATGTCGCGACGGTTTTGAAGTATTTCTTCTTTGGTCGGCTTTTTCCACCGTGGCATGGTGTGGCCCTTGCTCAGGTCTGTGACAGGGAAGCCTGAACGCTCTGCGCGATTTCCGTGGAGTGGCTCATCGCACGTTCGACGGTTTCGGGCGGTGTCATCCCGTCGTTCCAGTTTGGCGGCATGATGCTACGGGTCGTAAGGCGCATATTGACCCCGATAATGGGATAATAAATCCAGAAAGCGACGTAATCAACCCGTTTTAGTGGGTCTATTCTTTCGATGTCTCATTGTCATCTTCTGGTCCAGGAGCTTTTGACGGGAGTGAGCGCTGCACTTCCGGTTAGGGCGTGGCTTTGAGGGTCACCCACACGGGCGATGGACTGGTGTTTTCTAAGGTCGTAAACTGCTGCAGGAGAGGCACTTCATTCTCGGGGAGGAAGCGTATGCCTATCTTTATGGACCGGCACGATCTTGCCGGAGTTTCGGCTGCAGATATCGCTGCGGCTCATCTCAAGGACCTCAACATTCAGGATCAGTATGGCGTCAGGTTTCTGACCTACTGGTTCGATGATCATCGTGGTACGGCGTTTTGCCTGATGGATGCGCCGGATGCGGAAACGGCTCAATGCGTACATCGGGAGGCGCACGGGTTTATTGCCAGCGAAGTCGTGGAAGTCGCACTTTCGGCGGTCGAAGCATTTCTGGGGCGAATACAGGATCCTGTGGGAAGCGGCACCGGTTCAAGAGACATGGATGCGGGTCACCGGGCGGTCCTCTTTACGGACATTGTCGGCTCGACGGAAATGACGTCCCGCCTGGGTGATCTGATGGCAGCTGAACTCATCAGGGCTCATGATGCGCTTGTGAGAGGATGCCTTGCGCGACGGTCAGGACGGGTGGTGAAACACACTGGTGATGGCATCATGGCGGTGTTTTCGACGACGCCCTTTGCGGTTGATTGCGCCATTGATATCCAGCGCGCCTTTCAGCGCTATAACCGGGACAATGGAGAACCGATCCACGTCCGCATCGGGCTGGACTGCGGTGAGCCGGTTGAAGACAGCAATGATTTTTTCGGCACGACAGTGCAACTGGCGGCCCGGCTTTGCGCTGCGGCAGATAGTGATCAGATCCTCTTCTCGGACAGGATTCTGCAGGAGTGTGGCAGCGTTGACGTGGCTGTGGAGGGCAATCACTTCCGGCTGAAGGGTTTTGCTGAGCCGGTTCTAGCCTACCGCTGTGAGTGGCTGAATTAGCGCCTTGCCCATCAGTGTGACAAACGACGTTCGTCGTCGATCAGTATCAGGCTGGAAGGAGCGGCGCTGCCCCATTTCCAGATGACGCAATTGAGATCGTCATGCGCGGCACCGGGAGCGAAACGTTTCACGATGAGTCCACTGTAGCCATCGGTGACCAGTTGGCGCGCGAATGTTTGGGTTCTTGCCTCGCCCACTAGCTTCATCTGGTCGCGCCATGTCGGATCTGCGAGCGCGCTGTTATCCATGCCTAGCGCTTGCAAGGCCTTCTCTTCCCGGCAGTCGAAGACATGTTCGATGTCGGCATCATAAGATACCAGGGTTGTGGGCTGCAGGTTGCCGACCTGGTTTGCTTCCTTCAATGCCGTCATGATTGTCAGCGATGTGTAGAGTGCTGGCATGCCTTTCGGGTTAAACCGGCCGCCATAGAGTTCGGCACCGCGACCGGACAATGGTTCGCGTGCATAAATCGGATTGAGCGCTCTATACAGTTTCCCCTGATAACGCATTGGCTATGCGTGAACGCCGGCATCCACGGCATCAATATAGTCAAGAACGTCTTCAGCACGACCGTCGCGGACCAGTTGCATTGCCGTTTGACCTGAAAAGCCAGCGAGCGGCTCGGAGCGATAC
Source organism: Agrobacterium tumefaciens (assembly GCA_025559845.1). Classification (NCBI taxonomy): domain Bacteria; kingdom Pseudomonadati; phylum Pseudomonadota; class Alphaproteobacteria; order Hyphomicrobiales; family Rhizobiaceae; genus Agrobacterium; species Agrobacterium tumefaciens. The sequence goes on along the minus strand of CP048470.1, from coordinate 2,006 downwards.
CAGGCGTAGGCTATCAAGGCGGAGCCGAAGCGTGGTTCGACTTTGTTGACGATTTCGATCATCTCGCGCAGCCGTCGTTGCGTCCGATCAGAACGAATACGGTCTTTGCGTTGGATCGCATCTTTCCCCAGCCCTGCAGTTCGGGCGATCTCTTCGCTGGTTGTGCGAAGTGCGTCGGCGATCTTGCGTGGTACGAACAGTCCGTTGTCTGCGTATTGGGCGAGGCCCATGGTTCGCCTCCAATTCTGATAACGCCAATAATATAGACGTTATATAGCGTCAAAAATTGGGGCTTTCAATGTGTTCGTATCTATCTGATGAGGGGCGATGGTGCTTGAATTCGGGGCCCGGGGTGGGCTCGCTCATGACTGATCCTCCGGGGATAGATTTCCGTCCGAATACAGAGCTTCAAAGTCGCGCCCGCCATTGAAGACATTACCGATACGCACGGTTTCCTGTTCGACCTTGTAGGCAATAACGGCGGCGCGCTCAAAGGGCAACGTGCGCAATCCTAGTTCCAGATCATCACGCGGCGTTCCGCCCAACGGGGAATATCCGATGCGGTTGCACCGGTCTTTAATCCGTTCGACGAAATCGCTGGCGATGGCGCGGTTTTGACTGCGGATCGCAATGAAGCGATAGATTTCCGCACGATCGGCAATAGCTTCGGGGAAACCTTAAGATGCCGCACGGTCGAGGTCTTCATCAATCTTGGCAAGGGCGGCCTCCAATGCCGCATCGGCTTCCTGTCCACTCACATCAGGGCGGGGGTCATCGAAGGAGCGACGAACACGTGTCCGAATGGCCTTGAGCCGTTCCGCATGTTCCTTCCGCTCGCGCTGCCATATCCGCATGGCGTCACGTACCACCTCGCTGGTAGAGGCATATTCGCCCGCATTGACGGTGTCGCGGATGAGGCGCAGCATTTCGGGGGTCATCGTGATGCTGATTTTCTCGGCGGTTTGCATGGCTCAACCCTTTCGTTGTGCTTTGCTTATGATGGTAGGATAAAATCCTACCTGGCACCAAAAGGAATTTAATCCCGCTTCCTCTATGCTTCCTTTCAGGTGGCCTTCACCTTCCGCCGCACGTTGATCGCCTTGGCATCTTGCGCTTCGTCAGCCGCTCGAACGGGTGTACAGCGCCCGTGGTGCATCGGATGGAGGCTGTTACGGGTGGTGATGTCCACCTCTACAGCGAGCTTTTCTTCGAGGAATTGCTTGATGCCAATCTGTTCAAGAAGCGAAAACGTCTTGGCCGGACCGTAATCAACGAAGAGATCGAGGTCACTCGAGGATCGTCTTTCATCACGGGCCGCTGATCCGAATAGATACAGGGCTGTAGCGCCCATACCTTTTATGGCACGAGCGTGCTTCTTCAAGCTTCGAGTTGCAATGGCGCGGTTCATGACCCTATCCGTTGGATTTTTGGTTTTCTTCACCCGAATGCCGAAGGCCGGTATGCCAGTGTGACGTCTCCTATCAGCAGAGTTGAGCCATCGGTCTTTTGCGCCGTGCTGGTGCCAGTGATTGCCGACCCATCGGCAAATACCGTCGAGCCATCAGGGGACGGGATGAGATTGATGAGCTTGATCCCGAGATCATCCAATGTTTGGAGCTCACCGTCCTCAGCTACACCATTCTGGTTCGCGTCCTGCCAGATCCGGAATTCGCTCCAGCGAGCATCGCGGTTATCGAGCACGTTGTCCTTGTTGGTGTCGAAGGCAAAACGCAGGCCCTCGAGGTCCGTGACAGGACGGCCCGTGTCGTCGATGCCCAGTGCCTTCAGCTCTGCCTGGCGTTCATCCTCGGTTTTCCAAAGCGCAAACGCAATCTCGGGAGCCTGAGTGATTTGCTCGTCAGGTCCGGCAGTACCATCTGCGGCGAGATCAATTGCAAGGAGGCCGTCGTCGGGTCCAACCCAGGCTGTCGGATCCACGAGGCCATCACCGTTCCAGTCAAATGCCGGACCGATGCTGGCAGCTTCGGCAGTCTCGGTACCACCGT